>LFRY01000079.1:15349-27040 GCA_001512995.1 Acholeplasmatales bacterium DTU067 | reverse complement strand
TTTTGTTTTGATATCGTGAAATCTTTGTGATATAATAGCCATGTGATTTATACTCCTCCGGGAAAGATCATGTGGATATCTTCTTTCACTGGAAGAGTATAAATCACTTTTGCATTTTATACAATACTTGGTCTCATAGTTATGTAATATTACATTTGGAAAAATAAAAACTTATCAGAAATATTTGAATTCTTTCAAACTGTATGGTATAATAGGGAAGTAAAATTTAGAGGTATTGTATGAATTTTCGGATTGCGATTGACGGCCCTGCAGGCGCAGGTAAAAGTACAATTTCAAAAAAGGTTGCGGAAATACTTGGCTTTGAATACATCGACACCGGCGCGATGTATCGTGCCGTTACAATGAAGGCTTTGGCATTAAAAATCAATTTGCATAACGAAGAAGACTACATATTTCTAGAGGAAACCAAAATCGATTTTCGGAATCAACGTTTGTTTTTAGATGATAAAGACGTTTCTGAGGAAATCAGAAACCTGGAGGTCTCGAACAATGTTTCTTTAGTTTCCAGTTTCGGATATGTTCGCGAAAAATTGGTGAAGCTCCAAAGGGAGATAGCCAAAAACAAAAATGTCATCATGGATGGCCGCGACATCGGAACCGTTGTCTTGCCGGATGCTGAGCTCAAGATTTTTTTAAATGCTGACATCAAGGAACGAGCGAGACGCAGATTGCAGGAAAGATTGGAAAACAAACTGCCCGCTCAAAGCCTGGCCGAGACAATCGAGGAAATCAAGGAACGTGACCGCAAGGACAGCAACCGCGAATTGAGTCCGCTCCAGAAGGCTGCGGACGCAATCGAGATTGATACATCTGAATTAAATGTTGAGGAAGTCGTTGAAGAAATAATAAAGTTAGTGGTGGAAAGAGGTTACAAAATGGAGAACTTAGAAAAAAACAAGCTTATGCAAGAAGCAACTGCTGAAGAAGAACAAGCAATGCCCGAAACAGCCGTAACGGCAGAAACAGCTCCGGCTGTCGAATCCGTTTCCGAAGATGTCAAGGAAGCGGAAACTGCGGAAGAAAAAACCGCAGACAGCGCCGCTGAAGCAGCGGATGCTGAAAAAGGCGCTGAGGAAAAAGAAAGCGCCGAAACCGAAGCTCCCGACGCAGAAGGGGAGATTTCGGAAGAAGAAACTGCAGAAGAAGGGACTGCAGAAACAAGCGAAGCCTCTGAAACCGATGGCAAAGAGGTTGCCGATGAAGAAACCGCCGGCGACTCCGAAGAGGCTCTGGAAGAAGACGAAGAAGATTACGAAGATGACAATGAAGAATCCGCGGAGGGTGAAGCCCCGGAAGATGAGGAAGACGAAGAGTCGGCTCCCGAAAGACCGAAATACCGGGAACTCCAGGTAGTTGAGGGAACGGTTGTTGAAGTCATTGAAGCGCGTCCCGAGGAAAGACGCGGCAACAGAGTCATCAAGGCCAGGAAAGAAAGAGTCCTGATCAGACTCGACGACGGCCAGGAAGGTTTTTTGTTCCGCAGGGACACGGCCGACATCAGCGACGACGAGGATTTGTTTGATCTCTTCCTTGAAGGCGACCGCGTTCAGGGGGTCATCAAGAAAATATATCCAGACGGTGGAAAATTCCTTTTCTCGACCGTTCTTTTGAAAATGCGGAATGAGCTGAAGAAGTTCGAAGAAGTCATCAAGAATCATGGTACCATTACCGCAAAAGTCGTGAAGGAATTGAGCGTCGGTTATCTTCTCAAACACAATGAATATTCCTGCTTGCTTCCGTCCACGCAGGTTGCCGTGCCGGAAGAAGAGAGAGAAAATTTCATCGGTTCTGAAATCGAAGTCGCTCCGATCAGAATCGATTACGGACGCATCAGATTGATTGTTTCGCAGACAGTTGCCAACGCCATCAACAGACGGAAGCAGAAACGCTCGTTCTTGGAAACCGTCGAAGTCGGGCAGGTTTTTGATGGGGTTGTGAAAAACATTGAATCCTACGGAGCTTTTGTGGAAATTGCTCCGGGAGTCGAGGGTCTGCTCCACATTTCCGAACTCGAGCACAGACGCGTTAACAAGGTCGAAAAAGTCCTGAACATCGGCGATCCCGTCAAGGTTCAGGTCATCAAAGTCAACAACGAACATGTCGGACTTTCCCGCAAGGCATTGCTTCCGAACCATTGGGCGGATTATGTTGCCGATAAAGAAGTCGGCATGGTGATTGAAGGCGATATCGTCGAAATCAACAATGCCGGCGTCGTGCTCCAACTTGCTGACGAGGTTACCGGTTTCTTGCCGTGGAGCGAATTTGCTTACGAACGCGATGTCTACATCACCGATTTCGTCGCGGTGGGTGACAGGATTCCTGCCAAGATCATCGAAATCGACCCGCAGAAACGGAGAATCATCCTTTCCAGAAAGCAACTGACGGAAAATCCCTGGGAGAAACTTGAAATCCAAATCAATGATTTGGTGGAAGTAACAGTTACGAAAGAACTGAAAGAAGGATACAAAGTATTGCTCCAGGGCGCTCTCGGCTATCTTCCGAAGCGGAGCATTCCTGCCGATAAAGCCCTTTCCGAAGGCGAGGTTGTGGAAGCGCGCGTAAGGGTATTCGATCCGCAAAAGACACGTCTGGTTGTCAGCATGAGATCTGACAGGCCCGCGCGTCAGGTTTACGGCAAATTCCAAGCCGACGAACCCCAGGAAAAACTCACTGCCACGCTCGGCAGTCTCATGGAAGAACAACTGAAAGGATTAAAGAAATAATCAATGCGCGGGGTAGTTGCTATAGTTGGTCGGCCCAATGTCGGCAAATCCAGCCTGTTCAACCGGATTGTTGGAGAGAGAATATCAATCACAGATGATGCCAGCGGAATCACCAGGGACCGAATCTATAGTAAAACTACATGGTTGAACCAAGAATTCAGAATAATTGATACCGGAGGGATCATCTTAAAAGATGAGCCCTTTTCTAAAGAAATCAGGGCTCAGGCTGAACTTGCCATCAACGAAGCCGACGTCATCATTTTTGTTGTTGATGTGCGGACGGGGGTAACCCATGAGGACGAGGATGTGGCTTTGCTTCTCCAAAAATCAGGGAAACCCGTGCTCGTCGCCGCCAATAAAGTCGACGACAATAGTTTCGTCCCTTTCATTTATGAATTTTATAATCTCGGCTTTTCGGAAATCTTTCCGGTGTCCTCGCTCCACGGAATCGGCATCGGGGATTTATTGGATATGGTGATAGCGCTCCTCCCGGAAGAAAAAAGATTGAAAGATCCGGAAGCAAGGATTCGTTTCTGCCTGATCGGGCAGCAGAATGTCGGAAAATCGACCTTGGCGAACACAATCATCGGCGAAGAGCGGGTCATCGTGAGCGACGTTCCGGGAACGACCAGGGATGCCATCGACACGCTCTTTACCCGCGACGGCAAGAAATATGTGGTAATTGATACCGCGGGCATCAGAAAACAAGGCCGGATTTATGAGAATGCGGAAAAATATTCGGTCTTGAGGGCGCTTTCCGCTTTGGAACGTTCCGACATCGCCGTGCTCCTGCTGGACGGGACCAGGGGAATCACCGAACAGGACAAGCGTATTGCCGGTTATGCGCGCGACTATAACCGTGCCATCATTATTGCCGTCAACAAATGGGATCTTGTGGAAAAGGATCACAGAACAATGCGGGAATTCGAAGAACGGATCCGCAATGAATTCGCATTTTTGGATTTCGCGCCCATCGTCTTCCTTTCCGCAAAACTCCATCAGCGCGTGCACACGCTTTTTGAGGAAATCGACCGCGTATATGAAGCTTTCACGCGGCGCGTGCCCACGCATCTTTTGAACGAGATACTGATGGATGCATTCCTCCTCAATCAACCCCCGCTTTATAACGGCGGGCGCCTGAAACTGAGTTACGCGACGCAGGAAGACGCGATGCCTCCTTCCTTCGTTCTTTTCGTAAACAACGAAAAGCATCTCCACTTTTCATATTTGCGATATCTTGAAAACCGCCTCCGCGAAAATTTTGATTTCACGGGCACACCCCTGAAATTCATTTTCCGGAAGAAGGAGTGAAACATGAAAATCACTATCATCGGCGCCGGAAGTTGGGGAAGCGCTCTCGGAAAAATCGCGAGCGACAACGGCCATGCCGTGATCATGTACGACAAGTCCCGGGAGATCGTTTCCGAAATCAATGAATTCCACACAAACAAAAGCAAACTGCCGGTCGGAAGCCTGAGCGAAGAAGTTCGGGCGACGACCGATCTGGAAGAAGCTGTTGCTTTCGGGGACATCCTCCTCCTTGCCGTTCCGACGGCGGTCATCAGGGAAGTCTTGAAAGAAATCAAGGATGTGATCAAATCCGCAAAACTCTTCGTGAACGCCAGCAAGGGACTGGAACCGGGAACTTTCAAGGGTGTTTCAGAAATCGTTGCCGAAGAAATCGCCCCCGAGCATGTCCGCGCCTTTGTTGCCTTGAGCGGGCCGAGCCATGCGGAAGAAGTAATCCTGGGAATGCTCACGCTGATCGCAGCAGCAAGCCCAGATCTGGAAGCCGCAAGATTGGTCCAGAGGGTCTTTTCCAACCAAACCTATTTCAGAGTCTATACTCTCACCGATCTTAAGGGCGTGGAAATCTGCGCCTCATTGAAAAACATCATCGCCCTCGCTTCCGGAATCATCGCCGGGCTCGGTTACGGAGACAATACCCGCGCTGCCCTGATCACCAGGGGGCTTGTTGAAATAAGGAGGATTGCCTGCAGCCTGGGCGCGGAAGAAAGGACGGTCTTCGGGCTTGCGGGATTGGGGGATTTAGTCGTGACCTGCACGAGCACCCACAGCCGAAATTTTCAAGCCGGATACAAAATCGGGCACGGGAAGGATCTGAACCAGGCTTTGTCGGAGATGACGATGGTCGTGGAGGGTGCGAGAAGCGCGCTCGCCGCTCAGCAACTGATCAAGGAATATAAGATTTATGCCCCGATCATCGAGGCGGTCCACGACATCATCTATCTTAAGCATGATCCCAGGGAACGGATTGCCCTTTTGATGAAAAATGATTTAAAAGAAGAATAGCAGGCCGAGAGCTTGCTTTTTTGAGGCAAAATTGTTTTTGTTATGGTATAATCAGACTGTCGGAGGTCAAAATGAATAAAAATGATACGAATGATCTGAAAGATGTGATTGTGTTAGCCAATGATGAGATTGTTGTTGAAAGTTTTGCCGGCTTCGAAATTGTCGAGCCAGCGGGTAAAGGTTATTTTACCATCACCAACAAAAGACTGATTTATCATGCCACCTATCGGGGAAAACTTTCATCCTCAATTGCTGTCAGCGAATGTGCGCTTGAAAATGTCGGAGTCATTTCCAGTGAATTCGGAAGAAGGACGCACAAATTGCAGAGAACAATCGGCCTGATCATCCTTTTGCTCGGACTGGGCTTGCTCGGATACGGAATCGGAGCGCTCTATGCGGAAGTGCTGAAACTTGGTCCGTACGCGCGGATTGTCGGAGGGGTACTCGCTGTTCTCGGCCTGATTGTTGCGCTCACTGCGAAGAGGAAAATGTTCTCGCTTGACATCTTTACAAGAACTCCGCAGACAAATTTCTTGTCTTTCACGAGCGATTTCTTCCAATCGCCGAACCGGGGAAGGATCAGAATCAAACCCACGCGGGAAACGCATCAGTTGATCAAAGAATTAGGAAAACATGTTTTAGAAGCAAGAAGCAAATACTAATGCGGGTCACCCGCTTTTTTTATGCAATTATCCCGGGATTTTTCATATAATTCTTATGAGGTGTGAATTATGAATATTGGAAAAATCATTAATCTGATGGCCCAGAACAACATCAATCCGGAACAGGTTTTTGCTTTGGTTGAACGAATCAAAAATTCGGATTTGAAGGATGAGACGAATCTCAGGGAGATAATAGAGGAAGTGAGCAAAATCGCCGGGAAAAAGTTGGATAAACAGAAAGAAGAACAACTGATCAAGAAACTTGTTAACGAAGGCGTGGACGAAGACTTGTTTGAAATGCTCTAAATGAAGTTATATTTTGGCTCGTTTGCGAATATTATTAATTAGAAATCAGAGGAAAAAGGTGAGGAAAATATGAGCGATATTATCCGTAATGTTGTCTATAGAACTAACGGGGAAATGTTCATCGGAGTCGTCGGTTCCGTCAGAAGCGGAAAATCGCTATTCATCCGCAAGTTCATTGAGAAAAAAGTGCTGCCCCATGTCTCAGGGGAACTCAGGAACGAAATCATCGATGACCTCCCGCAAAGCGCCGAAGGAAGAACGATCATGACGGTCGAACCGAAATTCGTTCCCGCAAACCCCGCAAACATCACGGTCGACGAGGGTCTCAATCTGAGCGTCCGCTTGGTCGATTGCGTCGGCTACATCATCCCCAGCGCCAAAGGATACATGAACGAGGACGAAACCCCCAGGCTCGTGCGCACGCCCTGGTTCAGCGAAAACATTCCCTTTGAAGAAGCTGCGAGCATCGGCACGAAGAAAGTCATCGAAAACCACACAAACATCGGCATCCTGATAACGAGCGACGGTAGTTTCGGCGATTTCAGGCGCGCTGATTATGAGGATGTGGAAGAGAGGCTTGTTGAAGAGTTGAAGAATTTCGGAAAACCCTTCGTCATTGTCCTGAACAGCACGGAAGCGAACGGCGCCCGCGCAAAGAGGCTCGCCGAGGAGCTTTCCGCAAAATACGAAGTCGGAGTCCTGCCAATCGATGCCATGAATTTGAGCGATGCCGACATCGACCGGATCCTGAAAGAAGCGCTGAACGAGTTCGACATCTCCAAGCTTGACATCCGGATTCCGAATTGGCTCTCCGTTTTGGACGACGAACACCACGTCAAAAAAGAATTCAACGAAGTGCTGGCCAACGTCACCGGAGAATTCCGGAAATTTAAGCATGCGGAAACGATCCGGGAGAAACTTGCGGAATGCCCCTTGTTCGAATCAGTCAACATCACTTCTTTGGACAGCGGCACCGGCGAAGTGGTGATGGAAATCACCTGCGGCGACGATTTATACAATGGGATTGTTGAAGAAATCATCGGCGACGCGATTAATGACAGAGGAAAATTCATTGAACTTCTGCAGTCTTCGAAACTCGCAAAAAGGGTGTTTGATCAATACAAATCCGCCCTCGATCAGGTCAAAACCACTGGTTACGGGATTGCTTGCCCAGCAGTCGAAGAAATGGTTTTGGACACTCCCCAGATCATTCGCCAGGGTAGCCGTTACGGAATAAAACTTAGGGCAATCGCGCCTTCGATCCACATGATCAAGGTCGAAGTGGAATCCTGTTTTGAACCGATCATCGGCTCCGAAGAACAATCAAAACAATTGCTGGATAAAATCATGAAAGATTACGACGAAAATCCTGAGGGCATTTGGAATTCTGAAATTTTCGGACGCAAACTGAGCGAAGTCGTCAATGACGGCATCCGCGCCAAGCTCTTCCTGCTGCCGGAAAACGTCCAGTATAAATTCAGAGAAAGTTTGGAAAAAGTCGTGAACAAAGGGCGCGGCGGCATCATCGCTTTCATTCTCTAAACACAAAAAGTATTTTCATTCGAAGATACTTTTTTTTTACAAATTTCCCGTTCCCGCTTGAGAAAAATTTTCTGAAATGTTATACTAAAAACGGGTTCGAAAAATGGACAAAAAGCTCTATCTTGAAAAAATCAAAGAAAAGACCGGAATCACGAAAATGCATTGCGAACGGGTGCTGCGCGAATTCTTTTCGCTTTTAAAGGAAGAATTGGCGCGACAGGGACGCGCAAACATCCATGGTTTCGGCACTTTTACGGTAAAAAAAACAAAACCGCATTCATTTTTCAGCCCCGTTGACGGACGGACAATCAAAACCCAGGGCATCACTAAAATATACTTTTCTGCAAGCAAGCAACTATTAAAACAAGTATCGGGGGACGGGTTATGGAAACAGTCAGAAGACTTTACTCAGAAATCGGAAACGACGACTCGGAGAACATTGTCGAAGCGGTGATGAAAAATGATTGCAAATTCATTTTTCGTTATTTAGACAAGGGCGGTGATTTGACCGTAACGGACGAAAGGAAAGAGACCCTGCTGCACAAAGCCAGCCGGAACAATCATTTCGAAGTCGTGGATGTTTTAATCAAAGCCGGTCTGGACGTCAATGCGAAGAATAGATACGGGGACACGCCCCTGCATCTGGCGGTACAATTCCGGAACGCCTATGTGGTCTACAAATTGATTTTTGAGGGCGCGGATGTCAACCAGCAAAACGTAAGAGGGGTCACTCCCCTGCACCTCGCCTCCGCAAGGGGGAACATCCAAATCCTGAATCTCTTATTGGACAGCAACTCGAAATTAAATTTGGCAGACGAAAACGGGGCAAAACCGATCCACTACGGTGTGCGATCGGGAAAAGCTTCCGTCATCCTCCATCTGTTAAACAACGGCGCCAGCCTCAACGATTGCGATGACCGCAAGAACACGGTTCTGCACTATGCCTGCTCCAAGGGCGATGACGAACTTGTCGCTTACGTTCTCCGGCACCTCACGGTGAATGATTCCCGAAACATCTACCATGAAACTCCCTTACACATCGCCGCCGAAAAATGCTCCCTGGAAACCGTGAAACTCTTATTGAACAACGGTTACAATCCCCTGGCTTTGAACCTGAATGGTCAGACACCGGAAGAAGTGGCGAAAGCAAAGGGAAGACCGGAGATCGCCGAATTTCTGCGCCAGTATTTGCGCAGCGAGGATTATAAGGAGAAATTTGCAAAATACCCGTTGCACCGCGCCGCCTGCAACAATCAATACGAAGTGCTGGTGCAGATGCTGGATTCTTCACAAATCAACGAATTTGATTATTTCGGAAAATCCCTGATGTATTATGCGGTCAATTGCGGATCTCTGAAAACGGTCGATTATCTTTGGAAACGGGGCGCGCGCCTCAATGCCGTCGACGAATTCGGCCAGTCCGCCCTCCTGATTGCCATCTATAACGAGGATTTGCCTTTGATTGAATATTTATTGAAAAGAAACGCCAATGTCAATGAAATTTATTACGGGCGCAGTTTCCTCTCGCGGGCGGTTTTGAGGAACAATTACGAACTCTCGAAACTTCTGATCGATTACGGCGCAGACGTCAATTACATTGATTCGCGCCACAGAACGATTTATTCTTATGCTTTGGAATTCGCGAGCGAAGAAATTATTGAGTTGCTTGTTGAAAAAAAAGCCTCACTTGTCTGAGGCTTTTTTGTTATAAATATGATTTCCGTTCATAAAATTAGGTATGAGAAAAATACTTCCGCTCGCAAGTCTCCTCATCTTCGTCTTTTTGGTGCTTTTCATTGTCGCGAGTCCCCGCCCCACCGAGCTTCCGATCGAATTCGTATCCGAACTGGAAACTGAGGAAAAAGAAAAATTCACTGCCTGCCTCCTCCGCGCGGACGGAAACCTAGTCCTCTTGGAAGTCGAAAAGAAGAACCACGAAAACATCTATCTCTATGCTTTGAAAATCTACGACCATTATCGGAACAGCCTGCCTCCGAAATACCAAACTCCGCTCAAGGGGAATTTCGAAGTAAAAAAACTTGAAAAAAAGGGCAGGGAATTGCAGATCGAATTGGAGTTCCTCTATCTTGAAGAGAATTTCAAAACCTTCCTCACCGCTCTGATGTGGACCTACCAAAACCTGGGGATCGATTCCGTCGTGATAAAGAGCCGCCGGGAAGAGTTCCGTTTGGAGAAGAACGAAATCGTGAATTTAAGAGTCGAAAATCCCTACGCTTCCGAAAGCCAAATTGTTTACTTTCATGAAGGCGAGGAAATTCTTCCCGTAACCTATCTCCACAGCGAGGATAGGACCTCGTTTCTGATCAAAAAAATTCTCGCGCACATTCCCGGTGCGGGTTATTCCTATGAAGACCATGATGGATTTTTGTTTCTGGAAATACAGGACCCGCGCCATGAAATCACGCCTGCCTTGATTGAAAGCCTTGCCTACAATCTCAAAGAATTGGGCCTTCATGAGGAGATTGTGATTATAAAAAACGGGATTCTGGTTTACAATAATTGAAAATAATCCGCTTGAAATTTGGCGATTCTTGTATTATTATAATAAACGGATGTGGTATTTATGTTGCTATTGTTTGCCTCACAAAACCAAGAAAAGCTCAGGGAAGTGAGAAAAATCCTCAACGGGATAGAAGTCCTGGGACTGAAAGACATCGGCGATGAAAGCGAAGTCGAAGAAACGGGGAATTCTTTCCGGGAAAACGCTTATCTGAAAGCCCAATTCTTTTACCAGAAATACAAGCAACCAGTGTTTGCGGATGATTCGGGCCTGGTCGTGCCTGCTCTCGGCGGCGAACCGGGAATAAAATCCGCCCGCTATGCGGACGAGCATGGGAATTACTTAAAAAACAATCTTCTTTTGCTTGAGAAGATGGAAAACATCAAAGCAAGGGAAGCTTATTTTCAGACCGTGATTTGTTTCTTTGATGAGGTAGGCGAGACACATTATTTTGAAGGCCGCCTGAACGGAGAGATTGCCAGGGAAATGAAGGGTGAGAATGGTTTCGGATATGATCCGCTCTTTTTTCTAAAAAATTACGGAAAGACGTTGGCGGAATTGGAACCGGAACAGAAAAACGCCATCTCCCATCGTTTCCACGCGCTGAACGAATTGGCAAAATTCTTAAAGGAGAGAAACTGATGGAAAAGACAGTCATCAATGATGTGATTCGAATTCTGAAAACAGAAAACGTGAGCGTTGTGGAAAGGCTCATGGGCGGAATGAGCAATTACACCTATGTCGTTTCCGCGAACCACAAGAAATACACCTACAGGATACCCGGAGAATATGGTGAAGTCTTTGTGAACAGGCATCAGGAGCTGGCAAACATCCGAAAAGCCGAATCCTTGGGGATAACGAACCGCACCGTATATTTCAACCTGCGGGACGGTTGCAAACTTGCGGAATATGTTAAAGGAACTCCCCTTTCCTACTTGGATGATTATCCCTATGAACTCGTTGCCGAACTTTTGAAGAAAATCCACAATTCCGGTCTTGAAGCCGCGAGCGACTACATGCCCTTCCAAAGACTGAAAAATTACGAACTGAACCTGAAGGAACTCGGATTTGTGCATTCCTTCCGCTATCTGAAAGCGCGGGCAAATTTTAACAATTTCCAAAGCTATCTCGAAAGCCAGGATAAGGTTTTCACGCACGGTGACAGCCAGCCTTCGAATTTTGTTTACGACGGAAAGAATCTCTATGTTGTCGATTTCGAATTCACCGGCAACAACGATCCGATTTATGACATCGCCTGTTTCGCCAACATCCGCTACGAAGAGGGTTATCGACTCCTCCATGTGTATTTCGGGAATCCTTCAGAGGATGAAATCAAAAGATTCAATCTCTGGCGCTGCTTTCAATGCCTGCAATGGTACAATGTCGCGATGTTTAAGGAATTGAAAGGCCTGAGCAAAACCCTGCGGATTGATTTTCTGAAAGTTGCAGATAAATATCTGGAGCTTGCGGAAGAACTTCTCGAAAAGGTTCCTCAATGAAAAACCGCGTATAATCTTACAGACTGCTTGTTTCAGCCGCACATGCGGCTTTTTTTATTTAAACGGAATGCCATTAATAACTTTTGCTTTCCTTGTTTTTCCAG
>LFRY01000079.1:8858-15259 GCA_001512995.1 Acholeplasmatales bacterium DTU067 | reverse complement strand
ACACGAACGAGGTTTTTATGGCAGCTAACAAATCCGTTGAAAAATGCATTAAAATTTTGGAATTGATTTCCAAATATCCGGAAGGCATCACCCTGGCGGAGATTTACAAGACATTGAAATTGCCGAAAGCGACGGTCTTCGACATCCTCCAGGCCCTCTACAAGGAGGACGCGGTTTATTATAAGGATCCGAAATTGAAGAACTATGTCATCGGATCGAAAATCTTTTCCATCGGCCAGGCTTATACAAAGAATTCCAATTTCATCAATTTTGCCAGCCAAGGCTTAAGGAACTTTGCTGACAAATATGAAATGACGACCTTTGCCGCGAAACGCCTGGACGATAAGGTGATCTATATTTTCAAATACGAATCCCCGAAGACCAAAATCATTACCAACGATGTCGGCGTGCAAATACCCCTGCATAAGAATCCGCTCGGCATCGCTTTCCTGTGTTTCCTGCGGGAAGAAAAGCGCAAGGCTTTGCTTGCGGAAATCAAAGAAAAGGCTTTTGCCAACAAAGAAACTGAGGAATATAAGCAGCTTTTGGAAAAGATTGAGCTGTACCGCAGTTGGGGTTATGTTTTCGACAACGGCGAGACCGAAGGGTACATCCGCCATTTTTCCGTTCCGGTTTATAATTTTGAAAACAAATGCACCGGCGTCATCGGTGCGTCCGGATTGATGGATGGGATTGCGGAAGAAAAGCTCCGCAAACAAATCGAAGAATTTGTGAAAATTGCTGATTATGTTTCCGAAAGACAGGGTTATAAAAAAAAAACAAGAAATAAATGTTTAGATTTAGGCGGAGGAAATCATGAAGAAGTTTAATGACGAGAATTTTTTATTGGAAAACGAAACGGCAAAGAAGCTTTATTTTGAATATGCCAAAGATTTGCCGATCATCGATTACCATTGTCATCTGAGTCCGAAAGAAATTTATGAAGATCTGAAATTTAAGGACTTGACCGAGGTTTGGCTTAAGGGAGATCATTATAAATGGCGGGCCATGCGCGCCCATGGCATTGACGAAGAGCGCATCACCGGTTCCGCTAGCAACGTTGAGAAATTCAAGGCCTGGGCGGAAACCGTTCCCTATGCGATTGGGAATCCACTCTACCATTGGACGCATATGGAACTGAAAACATTCTTTGGAATTGAGGAGGCTCTTTCGCCGAAAACGGACAAAGCCATATATGAAAAAGCCAATCAAGCTCTGGAACATTTATCCGCGCGGAAGCTGATGGAACATTGCAATGTGGAGGTCGTCTGCACGACTGACGACCCGACCGATTCCCTCGAATACCATTTGGCTTTGCGGAAGGAAGGTTACAAGATTAAAGTTTATCCGGCTTTCCGCCCCGACAAGGCTTTAAACATCGAACTTCCTTGGTTCCTTCCCTGGCTCGAAGCCTTAAGCGAAGCCGTTGGCTATAAAATCGACAATTTCGACGCTCTGCTCCGAGCGCTTTCCGAAAGAATCGAATTTTTTGATCAGGCGGGCTGCAGGGTTTCCGACCACGCTTTGGATGTCGTCTTTTACCGTGAGGCCACGAAAGAAGAAGCGGCAGAAGTCTTCAGAAAGAAACTTGCCGGAGAAGCGCTCAGCGAAGAAGAAATCGCCGGTTATAAGACCCAGCTCATGATCTTTTTCGGAAAGAAATATCACGAAAAGGATTGGGCGCAACAATACCACATCGGCGCCCTCAGGGACGTGAGCACAAAGATGCTGGCCAAGCTCGGACCCAATACCGGCTATGATGCGATAAATGACAGGGTTTTTGCGGAAAACTTGGCGAAGCTACTGGATGCTTTGGACAGGGAAGATGCGCTTCCGAAAACGATTATCTATACCCTGAATCCGGCTGCGGACGATGTCGTCGCGGCCTTGGTAAATTCCTTCCAGGAAAAACATCCGGGCAAAATGCAGTTCGGTTCCGCCTGGTGGTTCAACGATCACCGGCCGGGAATGATGAAGCAGATGACGGCACTAAGCAACATCGGCCTCATCAGCCGTTTCGTGGGCATGCTGACCGATTCTAGAAGTTTCCTGTCCTATCCGCGCCATGATTATTTCCGAAGAATTCTCTGCAATTATTTCGGAACCTTGATCGAAGGCGGCGAATATCCGGATGAGATTGAATTTGTCGGAAAAATCGTTCAGGACATCTGTTACTACAACGCAAAAAAATATTTTCGTTTTTAAATAAAAAAAGAGGGGATGCCCTCTTTTATCCGAATAGATTCTCAGCGGTGTATTCCGCAATTTCTTCAGCAGACAATTCCTTTATGTAACCCACTCGCTTATATTCTGCGCCGTCAACATAACGGCAATCAGCTTCATGGAAGCGGCAGGTACTTTCTCTTCCGTCCTCCCAATGATGGAAACCCTCCTCTTTGATGTGTTTACCGTAGTCGCAACCTATGAAAACGGCTTTTCCATAATCACGCCAGGGCCGGGCAAGATAGGTGTTGTATTCGCCCTCGCCCTCAAAAACGCAATTTAAGAAAGTGAGGCCGTATTTCTGATCTTCGGGAGTTGACGGCGCCGCAACATATCCTTCCCGCTGTGATTTGATCTTGCAGTTGGTGAACAGGGCGTTAGCGGAACCGAAAATGAAATCCACGTCGCCGATGATGGTGGAGGAGTCGATCCAAACGCGCGCATTTTTCAAGTCTATGAGTTCATCTTCGGGGAGGAGGGACTGATAGCGTTCGCGCAGGTCAGCCGGCAAAGGCCCGAGGAAGATTGTATCCTGATATGATTTTAAAATGCAGTTTGTCAATTTGATCTTATCCCCCAATGTATGCAAGGCAACAGCTTGTCCGCGTATTTCTCCGGGTCCGCTCGTGTTTTCGACCGTGATGCTTTTGATTTCGATGTTGCCGGCGGCGAGCATCAAAGTATAGGTTCTGAAAGTGCCGTATTCCGCTCCGGCCTCATCGACCTTTTTCGCATGATCACAATAACTGATCACGGTCTTTTCTGGGTCGAAACCATAGATCTTCAGAGATTTTTTAATTTTCAGTTTTTCAACATACTTACCCGGGAAAACGATGATGGTTCCGCCGTCATCCACAAGTTCAACAGCTTTCGAAATCCGATCAACATTTGTGCCTTTCTTAACTACTATAGTTTTCATCCTCTCACCTCAGCCATATTATAACACAAGTTTTTTCATCATTCAAAAAACTTTTACAATTTCAAATCCATTTTTAAGAAAGTTGAGGCATTATGCAACTGAAAATCATCTTTCTTTCCCCATTTGCAATAACCGCGGAAATCGAAAACGATTTTCCGCATTTTTCCCCTTTTTCCTATAACGTTTTACTGAACGGCGAGGAAAAAATTACAAACGGCAGGAAAAATGTTTTTTCCATTGAGGGACTTGTCCCCGATCGGGAATATCGATTGCTTTTGAAAGCGGAAAACAGGGAGGCTGAATTGCAGTTCCGGACGTCTCCGATTGAATACATCCTCAGCGTGAAGGATTTCGGCGCGAAAGGGGACGGAAGAAACGATGACACGCTTGCCATCCAGGCTGCGATCATGGCCTGCCCTCAAAACGGCGTTGTCTATTTTCCGAAAGGGAACTATTTGATAAAAAGCATCTTCTTGAAATCTGATTTGCAGATCTACCTGCCCGCGGGGTCGAAACTCTCCGCTTCCCCCGAACGGGCCGCATATCCGCTGCTTCCGGGCGTCATCAGAGGAAGAACCGCCGAACTCGTGCTCGGAAGCTGGGAAGGAAACCCGCTCGACATTTATGCCAGCCCGGTCACGGGCCTTGACGCGGATAGAGTTACCATTTACGGTCAGGGAGAAATTGACTGTTCCGGAGACAAGGGACCCTGGTGGCAGGAACCGAAGAAGAAGTTTGCCGCTTTCCGCCCGCGGGGGATTTTCCTGAACAATTGCCGGGAAGTGAGAATCCAGGGCATCACGCTTAAAAACGCGCCGAGTTGGTCGATCCATCCTTTCTACTGCGACGAAATCGGCTTCTATGACATCAAAATACTCAATCCCCCCGACGCTCCCAACACGGACGGGCTCAATCCCGAATCTTCGCAGAATGTGGAAATCATCGGCGTTCATTTTTCGGTCGGTGATGATTGCATTGCCATCAAATCGGGTAAAATCTACATGGCGAAAAAGCATCCGCGCCCGACGGCGAACCTCGAAATCAGGAACTGTCTGATGGAAAGGGGGCACGGAGCCGTCGTTTTCGGAAGTGAAATCAGCGGCGGCGCCGAAAATGTGAGCGTCACCAAATGCGTTTTCCGGGAAACCGACCGGGGGCTGCGCATCAAGACGCGCCGGGGACGGGGGAATGAGCCGATCAACAATGTCGTGTTCAAGAACATCGTTATGGAAGGCGTCGAAAACGCCTTCGTCATCAACATGTTTTATTTCTGCGATCCCGACGGAAAGACCGAATATGTTTATTCGAAAAAAGCTTTGCCTGTGGACGAAAGAACCCCCGCACTTGGGTCTTTCCGTTTCCAGGATATAACCGCAAAGGACACAAAGGTCAGCGCCGGTTATTTCTACGGGCTACCGGAATCACCCATTAAAGAAATCATTCTGGAAAACATCATTGTTGAGTATTCGGAAGAAGAGGTATACGGAAAGCCGGCGATGATGAGTTACATCGAGGACTTTACAAAACTCGGTTTCTATTTCAATAATGTTGCGAGCGTAAAAATCAAAAATGTCGCCCTTGCTGGCCAAAAAGGAGATAAATTCATTTTTGAAAATGTTCAGAAGATAGAAAACAATTAGGAGGTGTTTTTTTGGACTTATTCAGATTGGACGGCAAAATCGCTTTGGTAACGGGAGCTTCCTACGGAATCGGTTTTGCGATTGCGCAGGGCTTGCATCAAGCGGGAGCGAAAATCGCTTTTAACGACCTCAATCAGGAGCTGATTGACAGGGGTCTGAAAGCTTATGAAGAGGCGGGGATACCCGTCAAGGGCTATGTCTGCGACGTCACCAATGAAAAACAGGTTCAGGCAATGGTCAAACAAATCGAAAAAGACCTGGGCACGATCGACATTCTCGTGAACAATGCCGGAATCATCAAAAGAATCCCCATGATCGAAATGGACGCGGAGGATTTCCGGAAGGTCATTGACGTTGATTTAACCGGGCCTTTTATCGTTGCGAAAGCAGTCATCCCCGGGATGATAAAAAAGGGCGCCGGGAAAATCATCAACATCTGTTCAATGATGAGCGAACTCGGGCGGGAGACCGTCGCCGCCTATGCTTCGGCCAAGGGCGGCTTGAAGATGCTCACCAGGAACATCGCTTCCGAATACGGAAGTTTCAACATTCAATGCAACGGGCTCGGCCCCGGTTACATCGAAACCCCGCAGACCGCACCGCTCCGCACCCCGGATCACCCTTTCAATAAATTCATCATTTCCAAAACTCCGGCAGCGCGCTGGGGCAGGACGGACGACCTGGTCGGACCTGCAGTTTTCCTGGCTTCCAGGGCATCGGATTTCGTGAACGGACACATTCTCTATGTGGACGGCGGCATCCTAGCTTACATCGGAAAACAGCCTTAAACTGTAAAGGGGCTGCAAAATAATTATTATTTGAACGGCCCTGAACAAAGAAAAAGCCAAGGATTTATCAGATTTTTCTCTGATCGCCTTGGCTTTTTTAATCTATTCTAGTGTTTTTGGTGAACCACCTGTATATCATGTCTTCTTTCGAATGAGCACGATGTCCAATTGATCTTGGGTCCCATAAGACTCCTTGTTTTCAAATTGTATTTTGTTAATAATTCATTCAAATTCGGTAATCATTTTTTTGTTTTCAGGTTTAGTTTTGTTTATTAAAAGTCAACTATATTCAAAAAGATTAGACTTGCCTATAACAAATGAAGATGTTGAATACGCGGTTTTTGTGGATGGAGTAAAACGCAAATATTGTTATATGCACAAGATTTTGATTATGAAAAAAATGAAGGATATAATATAGAATTAAAACTAAATACTTCTTCTAAAACTGTAACAAAACAGGTTATTGATGATTGCCATTGTAATCCTAAATTATTATGGCAACAACTTGGTTCCCCAAATCTTTTAACACGGGAACAAGTGGAAGAAATAAAAGATAAATCAAAGCTTATAGTTGAAAAACAAGATTTCTATAGTGAAGATAATCGTACTATTATTAATATTAAACTGCGCACTAATGATGTTGTTTTACTGACTTTTGAACAATAAACAAGCAATAATGTATTAAGTAATTTAATAAAATGAACCAAAAGGAACTGTAAAGAAAAAAACAGCTTAAAAATAAAAGGTGAAGTTTTAATAATTTACCTTGCTAACTTCACCTTTTTTATTAGGCATTGCTCAAATTAAATTGCCACTGAATTTAGAAATTAC
>LFRY01000079.1:0-8782 GCA_001512995.1 Acholeplasmatales bacterium DTU067 | reverse complement strand
GGCACCCAAAAGATTTTGGACATCTGCTCAGAAAGAAGACATGTGATACAAGCGGTTCAACCGCAGAAGGAAGGCTTTTAGCAATACTAGTTGCAATAGGAATGATCATAAGAAAATTTCAAATTAGGAAATATAGGGTGATTCAATAAGTTTTTTTAAGCTTTTCTTAAAAGACCTTTTTTCAGCATGCCTAAGGTAAGGATACAAAAACACAAGAATAGGGTAAAAAAGCCAAGGCGATCAGAGAAAAATCTGATAAATCCTTGGCTTTTTCTTTGTTCAGGGCCGTTCAAAAATACATTTTTTTTACAGCCCCATTTTTTAGCAGCGTCTGCGGTTTTCAGTGAACAGGATGACGAAGGCCGCGACGATCGCTATGATCACGAAGAGCACGAATATTACGACGAGCGCGATGACGAAAATGTTGCCCGGACCCAAGCCAAGACTGAAAGGAATCAGAAACGAAAGGCCGAGCACGCCGCTTAAGAGCATGAAACCGAGAAAGAGAATTGCCGATCTTATGTTTTCACCCCCTTTCACCTGAAATCTAAAAGGGGCATTACCAATATATTCAGAACGGAAAAAAATGAAGAGGTATTCATACAATTTTTGAAAAAAAAGAATCCGAAACCGGATTCACTTAGAGCAATTCTGAGAATGCGAGGATGAAAGGCGCGACTCCCTTGACTTCGTCCGTTTTAATTTTTTCAGAAAGATAGTATTCCGCGGAGCCGTCCCGCCTCTCGTTGTCCAGCCCAGCGACTTCGCAGATTCCTCCGAGATGGTAGCCGGAGTCGTCCTCATAAAAATAATGTTTCAATGCCGCAGCAAAGATCTCTTTCCCCTTTTCAAAATATTCTTTGCCAAGAAAACCAAGGCGCGCGCCCTTCAAATAAGCGTAGCAGAGCATCATCGTCCCGCTTGTCTCCAGATAATTTCCTTCAAGTTCCGGCCTGTCGACGATTTGGTACCACATTTCGCGGCGATAGGGTTCGGCGCCCGCCACTAATTCCTGAAACATTGTTTCGATTTGTTTATCTTCCCTCAGCGCCAGCATTTCAATTAGCGCCATCGCCAGCCAACCGACCGATCGGGACCACACGTTGGGGCTCCTGCCCGTGCTTTCATCCGCCCATTGCATGACTTTTCTTTCGTCATAGGCATGGAGATAGAGACCCCTCTCTTCATCAAAGAGGTATTTGCGGACATTGGTGAGCTGCAAATCGATGTCCGAGAGAATGTCATCCCGAGCGTTTTCCAGGGCATATTTTGTGAGGAAAACAAGTCCCATGTAGATGCCGTCCAGCCAAACCTGGTAGGGATAACGCTTTTTATGCCAGAAATTTCCCTCGGAAGTCCGCGGATGCCCCTCCAATTGCCTGTATAATGTTTCAATCGCGATGCGGTACTTGTCATCCCCGGTTTCCTCATAAAGCGAAAATAGGGCAATTCCCGGGGCGATATGGTCAATATTGTACTCCGATATTGAATAATTTTTGATGATTCCCTCCGTGGAAATCATGCTGTCATAGTAACTGCGCACGAAATCAAAATATTCCTTTCTGCCCGTCTTCTTGTAAAGGACGTAAAAAGCGTGCATCAGGATCCCGTCTTCGTAACACCAAGATCCGCCCTTATAGGGGGCGAACCTTTCCATGCGTTGTTCAATGTAGCGAGTGATCATAATGGATACCTTTCTTTCAATTTTTCTTTCCATTTCTTATACAAATCATGCTCAAAATCTGTTTTTGGTATAAATTTCAGGAATTCCGGGCTCATGTATTTATAATAGAGCGCAGGCAGGAGCAGGAGGGATTTCTCCAGATCAATTCCTTCAGAAAGGAGTTTTTCCATTGTTTCCGAAAACAAATCCGCTAGCTTGCGGTATTCGTCATAGAGCCTTTCGTCAGCGACCTGTAGGGCAAGGAAGCATGCTTGGGCGTAAGCAAGCGTAGCCTCTTTTTTTTTCGAGAATTCCTTCAATAATCCGCCCAGATTTTCGTAATTCCGGAAGTGGCGGTGGTAGCCGATGAAAAACGGGTGTTTATAAACCGATTCCGAAGAACTCAGTTCCTCATAGATTTTTTTTAAGTTTTTTTTCAGTCCGGGAGAAGGGGAGTTTTCGTATTTTTTCAGATTAATGAAAGAGCAAGGAAAAACAGTTTCACCCAAGCAATGCCTCAAATAATTATGGAAGAGATTCATGCTTTATCCTCCAATCTCCTGATGAATTCGCGACTTGTGGGGATGTCGTTTCCGGTGATGCCTTCGAAGATCAGAACGGCGTCCGGGACATGGGCTTTGATTTGCTTCATGATATAGGGATAATCCATCAGACCGCTGCCGAGCCCGACTTGTTTCAGCTTTCCGTCCTGAACGATGAAATCTTTCAGATGGATGACGGAGATCTTGTCTTTCAATAACGCGAGCGCCCGGTCCAAAATTTCTCGATGGTTTTGGTAATTTTCGATGTTCAAATAATTATAAAGATCGACGATGACCCGAAAATTATCGGAAGGAATGTCGTCCAGGAGTCTCCGCAACAATTCCGGCTTATAAATCAAGTGGTTGTATGCGCCCTCAATCAGAACGCAGGCGCCCACCCCTTCCGCAAACCCCACCAACTCTCTTACGACCTCGCGCACTTCCAGGTAGGATTCTTCCAGGTGGTTCCGCGGATGGTAGGTCCAGGGAGAATCCATGTAGGAACCTGTTTCCGTGCCCACATAGGGGGTTCCGAATTGCCTTGCCATTTCCAGATGTTTTTTGAAACCCGCGATGTTGGTTTTCCGGTATTCGGGGTCGCTGTGCACCGGATTGAAATAAGCTCCGAGCAGGGCGATTTCGATGTCGTTTTTCCGGAAGGGTTCCATCATTTTTGAAATTTTTTCCTCATCCAAATCATGAATGTCGATTCCGAAGGATTTCTTGAGAACCAATTGAATGTGCGAAAAACCATGGGCTTTCGCCGTTTTCGCCAATTTTTCGGGAGTGTCTGCCTTGAGATCATGTCCGCGTATGCCTATTTTCATGGTGCCTCCTACAATTCGGATTTCCATAATTGCTTTGTTGATTATATTATAACAGTTTCACTGCGATTAGTAAACCTGAGGCAAAAAATAATGTTGGCCGATGAATATTTAGCCCTGTCATCCACATGAATGCCTCCCCAGGAGGCGATTTTTGCTGTTGACGTCCTGACAGAAATCAATCAGCTTTTTGTCCTGCGTGTAAACAAAATCGTGGAGGGATAGCCGCACTCATTCCCCGGACCTTTCTGATAGAAGTTTACAAAAACGACGTCGCAAAGGTCGGATTTATAACGGCGAATCAAACCGACCGCAAGGAGCCCTATCATAAAGAGGCAGCCTGATCTGCCTTTTTGTTTGGGAAAAAGATTTTCGGACGAAACTTGGTTTGAATTATTTACATGGATGTGTTATAATGCCTATGGTAAAGGATGGCTTGCTGCGAATTATTTCAAAAATCGACGCTTTTTCGGAAAAAACAAAGAAATTCCTTTACAACTTGATATAACTATGTTATAATACTTGAGTAAATTGCGTTGTGGAAGGAGGGACGGAGAAGAAATGCCGAGAACCGTAGTTCGCGAAAATGAAACAATTGAAGAAGCTCTTAAGCGTTTCAAAAGAGAGGTTTCTAGAAACGGCGTCCTTGCAGAAGCACGCAAGCGCGAGCATTATTTGAAACCGAGCGATGTTAAGAAAATGAAAAAAAGAGCTGCCAGAAGGCGCAGATCCCATTAAGCCGATAAAAGAACTTGATATAGATTGAGTTCTTTTTTTTTCATTTGCTTATTTTATGCACCCGTTTTTCATATAATTCTTTAGGTGAAATGTATGAAAAACGAAGCGATCAAACTTTCGATTTACGGAAACAAACGCATCGTGATTGAAAATTACCGCCGGCTTCTTGATTTGAATGAGGAATTGATCAGGGTCGACATTTACACAATCGTGGGCAAATTTTTGAAACTCACGCAAATGGACAGTTTCATGATCGAAGTCCTGGGGGCAATCCAGCAGATCCTGATCGAAGGTTGAAATGAAAAGATACCTGGTCACAACCGCGAAAGAAAATCTCGGCCATTTGAACCATTTTCGGATCAAGAGCCTAAAAGTATCCGACGAAAAAATCGAATTCATTACCGACGGGCGCAGTCTCTCGGGAATGGAAAAGCTTTTTTCTCTGGAATATCAGGACTTATACAAAACTAAATGCAAATCCTTCTTCAAGAAACATCTGATTACGCTCCTCGGGACGCTAATCATCGTCACCTCCTTGGTCATCCAGAGTTTCTCGGTTCGAAGAATCGTCTTCTCCGATCCCGAAACTTACAATCCCGAAGTCTTGGGCTACCTCGATGGGCGTTTCCGTCGCTTCGGTCCCTTTGCGTTCCTGGAAGGCAATCTTTCCGAAATCAACAAGGATCTCAGGAGCGAATTCTATCATTATGAATGGATCGGCCTCAGGAGGAAGGGCGCGACGCTCTATATCGACATTCGCGAAATAAAAAATGCTCCCCAGGAAGAAGATAAGACTCCGGGCTCGCTCTATGCCAAGGATTCCGGAATCGTGAAAATGTACCATGCGGAAAGGGGCGTCGTCCTCGCCCAAGAAGAAGTTTATGTTGAGAAAGGTGCGCTTTTGATCAGCGGGGAGATTGCGGGCTATGACAATCGGACCGAACTCGTCCGCGCCAAGGGCTGGGTGCTGGCGGAAGTGTTGAAATACCACGATTATAAAATCTTGAAAGAGAAAAAGGAAACAATCCGCACGGGGAAGGTAGAAATCAAGAAGCAGTATTATTTATTTTCCCGCCCCTTGAACAAACCGAGCACATCCTTTCCGGATTTTGAAAGCGAGCTTGGGGAAGCAAGGTCGGTCGGATTTCTGAAAATTCAGGAAATATATTTTTTTGAAACGAAAACGGTCAAAACCGTCTATTCCCCTGAAGAGGCGGTCCGCCATGCGAAGTCGGAAGTCATCAAGGAATTCAGGAAAAACAAAGTGAGCCCCCACGAAAAAATAATTTATAATAAATTGGTCAAAATAGAATTCGACGGAACCTATTACCGCATCAGGCTGATTGTGAAAGCGGAGAGGAACATAGCGGAATTCGTTCCCTTTTCAAACTAGTGACATTGTTTTTACGCTATGGTATAATATAAGAACGGGACGGTAAACTAATGAAATACAAAAGCATTTATCGATTGAAAGATCCACTCAACGAAGCAAGAATTGCGGGACCGAACAATAAATTCCTGCATCTAATCGAAGACTATTATCGGGAAGAAATTTTGATGAGGCTTGCGGAAATAAAGATCAGGGAGGATTCCGAAAACGAAGAAATTTTGGTTTCTTTGTTTTCGCTCCTCGAAGAGATTTTCGAGCATGGGAATCTCACCGAAATCGATCTTGTAAGCATTTTGAATAATTTCCGGTGCGAAAACACCAACGAAATCCTCGAACTCTTTCTAAACAAAAACATCCTCATCACCACCCATACCGGGAAGACGATTTATCCGAAAACGCTCAACCAAAAGTATTATCTCTCCGCTTTGGAAAAGAATGACATCATCTTTGCGGTGGGTCCGGCCGGAACCGGGAAGACCTATCTTGGTGTTCTGTTTGCGGTCACGAAACTCAAAGCGGGCGAAGTCAGAAAAATCGTGCTCGTGCGGCCGGTTGTGGAAGCGGGGGAGAAGCTTGGGTATCTGCCGGGCGATCTGAAGGAAAAGGTCGATCCCTATCTCGTGCCCCTCTATGACGGGCTCTATGAAGCCCTGGGCAAGGAACAGGTCGACAAATTGATCGAAAAAAGGATTGTGGAAATTGCCCCCCTCGCTTACATGCGGGGACGGACGCTCGAAGGCGCGGTGGTGATTTTGGACGAAGCCCAGAACAGTTCGCAGATGCAGATGAAGATGCTCCTCACGCGCCTGGGTTACGGCTCGAAAATGATCATCACGGGGGACATCACCCAGATTGACCTGCCCGATCAGAATTCCTCGGGACTGGTGCAGGCTTTGAAGCTCCTTGAGGGGATCAAGAACATCCAAATCTGCCATTTTGACCGGCGCGACGTCATGCGCCATCCCCTTGTAGAAAAAATCATTGAAAGATATGAAAAGCATGAAAATAAATCTCTTCAATAATTACGGAAAAATCAGCTTTGATTCTGAAAAGATCATTTCCGCGATTGCAGACTATTTTTCTGAACTGGAGGAAGCCGGAGTGGTTTTGGTGGATGCGGAGGAAATCCGTGCCCTCAACAGGGAATATAGAAAATCCGACCGCGCAACCGACGTGCTTTCCTTCCCCGCGGACGGGGATTACCTTGGGGACATTTTCATCTGCGTTGAGAAAGTTTTCTCCCAGGCAGAAGAATACGGGCATGCTCCGGAGCGGGAATTTGCCTTTTTGGTGGTACACGGACTCCTGCATTTAAAGGGTTATGATCACTGCACGGAAGAAGAGGAAAGCAGGATGATTGCGAAACAGGAAGAGATACTGAACGCCATAAATTATCGGAGGAATGTATAAATGGACGACAAACTTTACGAAGCGGCATTGAAAGCATATCACAATGCCTACACGCCCTATTCCAAATTCAATGTCGGCACCGCGCTCTTGCTTGCGGACGGGAAGATTGTTTCCGGAAGCAATATTGAGAATGCCTCATATGGGCTGTCGAACTGCGCGGAAAGATCGGCGCTCTTTGCTGCTTATTCCCAAGGATACAGAAAGCAGGACATTAAGCGGATGCTGGTCATTGGCAGCACCGACCGGCCGATTTCTCCCTGCGGTGCTTGCCGGCAGGTGATGAACGAACTCATCGATCCGGAAGTCGAAGTCGTGCTCACGAATTTGCATGGAGACAAAAAAATCATGAAGGTAAGGGAATTCCTCCCCTATGTCTTCTCGGACGGAGATTTGGATGGGAGAGTTTAAATCCGGTTTTGTTGCCATTGTCGGTCGGCCGAATGTCGGCAAATCTACCTTGATGAACGCGGTTCTCGGAGAAAAGATTTCGATCATCAGCCCGAAACCCCAGACCACGCGCAACCGGATTCAGGGCATTTACACGAGCGCAAGCGAACAGATCATTTTCATCGACACTCCCGGCATCCACAAACCCCTGCACGGCCTCGGTGAATTCATGAACAAGGAAGCTCTGCTGTCTTTCCAGGGCGTCGACTTGATTCTCTACATCGTGCCCGCGGACGCGCCCTTCGGCAGGGGTGATGAATTCGTCATCTCGCAATTCAGGAAAGTCGACACGCCCGTTTTTTTGGTCTTCAATAAGATAGATCTTGTAAAAGATAGGTCGGATCTGATGGAAAATGTCCTGAAATTCACCGAAAGTTTCAATTTTTCCGAAGTCTATTACATCAGCGCCCTGAGGGGAGAAAACACCGACAAACTCATGGAAGGCATCATTTCCTATCTTGAGCCGGGGCCGATGTACTATCCGCCGGAGCAGAAGAGCAATTACCCCGAACACTTCATCATAGCGGAAATAATAAGGGAAAAGGTGCTCACGCTTACGGAAGAAGAGGTTCCCCATTCGGTGGCGGTGGTTGTTGAAGAGATCGGGACGGATGAGGAAAACCCCCAGCTTGCGGACATCAGGGCGGTGATTTATGTCGAGCGAACCTCGCAGAAAAAAATCATCATTGGCGCCGGCGGAAAAATGATCAAAGAAATTGGCTCCCGCGCCCGCCAAGAAATCGTCATGCTCCTCGGCCAAAAGGTCTTTTTGGACCTCTGGGTCAAAGTTGAAAAGGACTGGCGGAACAGGGATGCCGTGCTCAGAAGACTCGGTTACAGGCCGGAAAATTAATCATAATTTTTGTATAAATGCATTGTTTTTTGTCAACATATTATTGAAGGAGGAATAATATGATTGACAAAAATTTAAAAAAATTCATCGAAACTGGAAAGGTTAAGGATTATCTGGATTACAAGCGGCAGCAGCGCGCGAACGCTGAACTGGCCAAGGAAATGACGGACGGAGTGAAAAATGGAACTAAGAGAGGGGATAGTGGTTAAGTCCCAGAAATACCAGGAAAATTCAAAAATCATCACGCTTGTGAATTCCGATGGCCTCGCTTCCTTTCTGGTCCGGGCTGCCGGCAAACTCAGGAGCCGGAATTTCGGTTATTCGCAGGTTTTGACCAAAATCGGATATGATTTTCATCAACGCCGCAATTCTTTCGACATTCTCACCACCGGAAAAGTCATCGACAGTTACAAAGGAATTAAGTCCGACATCAACAAACTCAACGACGCTTTGTTGATCCTTGAAATTACGAATCAACTCAGCATGCATCTTTCCGATTTCAATACTTTCTATCAGTTTTTAGATGAAATCTTGTTTCTCCTCGATCAAAACTATCATCCCTATTATCTGCTGATTTTTAGGGTGAAACTCCTCTATCTCCTCGGCATCGGCCCCGTCTTTTCCAAATGCGTGCTTTGCGGGGAGAGAGACAACCTGATCGGTTTTGATTTTCTAAAAGGGGGAATGAAATGCGCCACTTGCGCAAGCAACGCCGGCATTTACCATAATCAGGAAGTGATTCAACTCTTGAGGTTGCTCTATCTCACCAAACTGGAAGACCTGAGTTTTGAACTCTTAAAAAAGCTTCCGGATCTGACCACGGAAACCTCAGCCTTCCTGGACCGCTATTACGAGCATTTTCTTGGGTTTAGGAGCAGGGCCTCAAGAATCATCAAAAAGATGAAAATATCTGGG
>LFRY01000071.1 GCA_001512995.1 Acholeplasmatales bacterium DTU067 | reverse complement strand
TATATACCATTTTCATTATCTTTTCCGTCATAATGATAAGAAAAGCTCCCATATGGGAGCTTTCAGGAGTGGAATGAAAAAATTATCTTTTCTGGCGGTTCAGCCTTTGACGCTGCCGAAAGTCACGCCCCTGATGATGAAACGCGAAAGGAAGAGATAGATTATTACCGGAGGTATCACTCCAAACAAAATCATCATGTAAATCATTCCCAAATCCGTTCTGTCATCCATGCTGCGCAGAAGTCCAATCATGATGGGAACCGTCTGTTTCGATCTGCTCGACAAAAGCAGGGCGGGAATGAAGAAATTATTCCAGGAACTTACGAAAGCGAAGATTGCCTGAACAGCGAGCGCGGGTTTCATGATTGGTAGAATAATCTGGTGAAAAATCCGGAGTTCGCTAGCGCCGTCGATTCGCCCCGATTCCACAATCTCAAAAGGAAGATTTGCTTCCAGGTATTTCTTCATGAAAAAGAAGATTATCGGCGATGATACCGAGGGAACAATCAAGGGCAAAAAAGAATCCGTAAGTTTCCAATCATACATCATTTTGACGAAACCAGCCGCAGCAAGCTGCGTGGGCACCATCATCAAAAGCAGAATGAAAACATAGGCAAATTTCCGGAGCCGAAAATTGTACATGTGGATCCCGTAAGCAGTTAGGGCCGAAAAATAAGAACTCAAGACAGCGACCGAAGACGCAATGATGAAACTATTGAATAGGCCCCGGAAAATCGGAATGAAATCCATTTTCCTAAGGTTTCGGAAATTATATGCAAAAGCCTTACCGGGAATGAGCGTGAATTCCCTTCTGATGTCCGCGTTGTACCTTGTGGAGTTGTTCAGAAGGGCGTAGAAAACAAATAGGCAAAGAAACGCAAGAAAAACCAGGAAAAAGTATGAGGCGGAGGTCTTCAAAGTGCGGTTGATTCTGCCTTTCAAGCTAAGCTTCATTTATTCACCCTCCCTTTCGTCTCCGGTTGGTAGAAAATCCGGAAGACAACCAAACTAAGCAAAGCCGTCATTATGAAGAGAATGACAGATATCGCGCCCCCGTCACCATAATTTTTGTTTTTCAAGAAGCGGTTCAAATACATCAAAACCGTCATGCTCGTGCGGTTTGTCCCTCCGGTTCCCCTGGTCAGGACTTCCGGGACGTCAAACATTTGCAAACCGCCGATCATGGATGTTACAAAAACATAGAGGACAATCGGAGAAACCAGGGGCAGGGTCACTTTCCAAAAAACCTGCCAGGAATTCGCTCCGTCGATTTCCGCAGCTTCAAAGAGACTCTGGTCAACCCCATTGATGCCTGCCATCAAAAGGATTGTCGTGTTTCCGAACCACATCAGGAAATTCATCAAAGCGATCAGGCTCCTCGTTCCCCAAACGGTACTCAAATAGCGGATGCCCTCATCGATTATCCCCCATTTTATCAAAATTTGGTTTATGGGACCGAAATCACCAAAGAGCAGGAAGAAAAGCATTGAAAAGGCCGAAGCCATGATCATGTTCGGCATATATATGACTGTCTTAAAGAAGTTCTTCCCTCTGATTTTCATGCGATGGCTTGTAAAAATCAGGGCAAGGAGAAAGGAAACGACAATCTGCGGAATGAAACCGATGATCCAGACAAGCAGGGTATTTCCGAAATATTTTAAAACCTCTCCGCTCTTAAAGAGTTGAATGTAGTTGTCGAGTCCGACAAATTTCGGACCGATTATTGTGAGGCCGTCCCTATAATATTCAAAAAAACTGTAATAGAAAGTCATCAATAAGGGAATCAATGAAAAAATGAAATACACGATAAAAAACGGAGCGATGAACAGATATCCGTAACGGGAATAATTCACCCGCTTTGCACGTTTAACCTTGATTTCCGAAACCGTTCTGTTTTCCATATCTCACCTCGCCTAGTTTAAAATAAGGGACTGTAAAGAAATAATTTTTTAACAGCCCTATATAAGAGAAAAAGCTAAGGTTTAAT
>LFRY01000043.1 GCA_001512995.1 Acholeplasmatales bacterium DTU067 | reverse complement strand
TTCCAAATAGTTTTTCATTAAGCAACCCCCAAATATTCGTTGGCTTCATCCTCGTTTTTCATGATCGTGCATATCTTATGCAGGCCGGAAAGGAGCACCAATTTCCAAATGTACTCGCTCAGAGAACAGAGGACCACGCCCCCGGCCTTCTTTTTCAGGCGGTTGTACCTGCCGATGATGTAGCCGACGCCACTGCTGTCCATGAACTCGAGTTTATGGAAATTCAAAACCAAGTAACGGATCTGGTACCTTTCGATCAACTCCGTCGTCCGCACGCGGAGATCCTCAACCGTATATTGGTCCAGCTCACCTTCCAAGCGCACATACATGATGTTTTTCTTAATCAAAATCTGCACATTGAGCACATTCCTCATCCCCTTCTGCTATATATTAACATAAGGGTCCTTCCCAAACAATGCATGCATAAAATAACAGAAAATCCGACAGCAAAAAATGATTCTACCCTCCGGGAAAAGACAAAAAACCCCGGGTCTTCTGTCCGAAGATGCCAGAGTTTCGGATTTATTGTTGATTAAGTTTTTATGCCGGAGACCAGAAAAATCTCTTTCAAAACTTCGCAGAGGATGTTGAAATAGGAGGCCCGCTTGATTTCTTCGCGGACGGCAAGCTGCACTTCCTTCAAAATTTTCCCGTCATAGTAAACCTTGAAGGTTCCGACTTTTTTATTGTCATAGGCGAGATTATCATAATCAATCGCGATTTCCGTCGCCACTTTTTTCAGGGGCTCGCCCTTCCTGCTCAAAACATTGACGTCCTCGGTCAGGACGATGTGGTAATACTTCGGATAGAAACTCACGTCCTCATATGTTTTTACGACCTCACCCCTTTTGAACAAGGGAACGACATTGTAATTGGCGACCGCATAATTCAAAAGCGCCAACGCTTCCGCATTCCTCCGCTCGTTGTTGCTGCAGTTCATGACCACCGCGACGAAACGCATGCCGTTCTTTTTCATCGTCGCGCAGAGGCAGTGCCCAGCTTCCGGAGTCCAGCCCGTTTTCAGGCCGTCCACCCCTTCCACAAACTTCACCAGTTTGTTCGTGTTCACGAGCCAAAAGCGCTTTTCCGTGTTTTCCCGGACATAGTCCTCGTACACTTTCGTATAGTTCAAAACATCTGGGTATTTGTTCACAAGATAGGAAGCCATCAGGGCGACGTCACGGGCGGTCGTGTAATGACCCTCGGCGGGAAGGCCGTTCGGATTCTTGAAGGAGGTGTTCCTGCACCCGATTTGTTCTGCCTTCCTGTTCATCATTTTCGCGAAATTGGCGACGTTTCCTCCCAACGCTTCCGCAAACACCACGGCCGCATCGTTAGCGGAACCGATGGCAATCGACTTCAATAGATCCTCGACCTTCATTCTTTCGCCGACATCAAGAAAAATCCTGGTTCCCTCGATTCCCCTCACGCTTTCGCTCGCGGTGAGGACCGTATCTTTACTTATGAGCCCTTTTTCCAACGCTTCATAGACCAAAATCAGAGTCATGATTTTCGTCAAACTTGCGGGGGCGAGTTTTTCATCAGGATTCTTTTCATATATCACTTCCAGCGTCGTCGGCTCCATCAATATCGCGCTTCTGGCATCAACCGCCAATTCCTGTTCCTCCTCTTCCGCCCCTGCCTGGGGAAGCGCAATCACCAGAATGAGGACCAGAAACAATACAATCTGGATAATTTTTTTCATTTTCTCACCATTTAATTTTATTAAAAAACAATCAATAAAAGAACAGGAGAACTCCGCATTTTGCCCATACGCATTTCCCCATGGGGAATAAAATACTGTAGGAGGTATGAATGAACTATCGAGATAAAAGCATCCCGACGGGACCCTACAGCAAACCGAAGCCCGGAATGATGCCCCAAATGCCCGCAACCGGCACCCTGAATCTCTTCCCGCCGGACGAAGGCTTCGCACGGGGAACAATCTTTCGCGGCCTGTACGAACCCTATAAAAAACAGACCCCCATTAGACCGGTCCCGACGACGGAACGGGAAAGAATGCTCCATGACGTAAACAAGTATTATTTTGCCCTTCATGAAATGAGGATGTATCTTGACAATTTCCCCGATGATCAGGAAGCGATCAATGTTTTCACCAATTTTCAAAGAAATTACATCAAGGCAAAACGGGAATATGAAAAGAGGTACGACGCGCTCGACATTGAAGCAGCGAATCTCGATACCGCCCCCTGGAATTGGACGGTTGGAAAATGGCCTTGGGAGGGAGTAATGTAAATGTGGCGCTATGAGAAAAGGCTTCAATATCCCATCAACATCAAGAAAAAGGACCTGTGGATGGCAAGGACCATTATCACACAATACGGCGGTCCTGACGGAGAATTATCGGCCTCACTCCGCTACCTAAACCAAAGATACTCGATGCCGGACGACAACGGCAAAGCCCTCCTTACCGACATCGGAACCGAGGAACTCGCGCACATGGAAATGGTCGCGACGATGGTCCATCAGTTGATGAAGGGCGCGACGATCGAAGAGTTGCGGGAAGCGGGCATGGACCGCCACTTCGCGCAGAGAGGGAATGATTTGTTTTTGACCGATGCTTTCGGAAATCCCTGGACGGCCGCCTACATCGGCGCCGTGGGCGATCCGGTCGCGGATCTTTCCGAAAACATGGCTGCGGAACAAAAAGCACGCGCTGTCTACGAAAACCTGATCGAGCTTGCGACCGACCCGGCCATCATCGACCCGCTGGTTTGGCTCCGAGAAAGAGAAGTTGTCCATTTTGAGATGTTCAGGCAATTGTATGACCGATACAAGAATTTGAACTTAATTTGATTCCTGCAAAGGAATCATTTTAATTTAAAAAGGACCGAAGCTCACTCGATGGCCTTCAGTCCCCAAATTTTTTCCGCATATTCCCGCACGCTTCTGTCAGCGGAGAAAACCCCCGCGCGCGCGATGTTTTCGAGCGCCATCCGGTTCCATTGTTTTCTGTTCCGGTAGGCGGCATCCATTTTCCGATGCGCCGCAAGATAATCCTCAAGATCGGCAAGCACCATGTAACGGTCATTTTTCAGCAGGTATTCGGAAATGTGTCTGAAACTTTTGTTATTGAAACCTTTGTTTAAGCGGTCGATGATTTTCTTGACCAAGGGATTGCTCAGATAAGCCGCAGGCCGGTACTCCGCCTTCAGGCCCCTGGCCTCATCCGCCCGCATTCCGAAGATGAAGATGTTCTCTGCTCCCACTTCCTCAAAGATTTCCACATTTGCCCCGTCAAAGGTTCCCAAAGTGAGAGCGCCGTTAATCATGAATTTCATGTTGCCGGTCCCGCTCGCTTCCTTGCCGGCAAGGGAAATCTGTTCGCTCACTTCCGCAGCGGGAATCAACCTTTCAGCCAAACTCACTTTGTAATCTTCCAAAAAGACGATATTGAGTTTTTCCCTGATTTCCGGCCTTCCGAATATTTCCTCCTGCAAATGGCAGATCAATTCGATCACTTCCTTCACCTGGCGGTAGCTCGGAGCCGCTTTCCCGCCAAAAATAAAGGTTTCCGGGACTTTTTCCAAGCTCGGGTCATCTTCAAGTTCCATGAAGAGAACGATGATTTTCAAAACGTTCAGTAGCTGCCGTTTATATTCATGGAATCTTTTGACATGAACGTCAAAGCGCGAAGCGGGATCAATCGCCAGACCATATTTCCGGTGGACATATTCCGAAAAATCTCTTTTGTTTTCCGCTTTGACCTCTTCCAATTTCTCAAGGAAACCATCGTCATTCCGAAATGGAAGGAGTCCCAGGAGCTCGCTCCCGTCTTTTTTAAACCCGGGGCCGATTGCGCTCTCCAGGAGGGACGCAAGGCGCGGGTTGGCTTGGCAAAGCCAGCGCCTGTGGGCGATGCCGTTCGTCACATTGATGAATTTGTCCGGCCAAAGTTCGGAATAGCCCCCAAAGACTTCCGTCCTGATGATTTCGCTGTGGAGTTTCGAAACCCCGTTCACCTTCCGGGAAGCGATAACGCAAAGATTCGCCATCCGCACTTCGTTCCCGCCGATGACGGAAAGTTCTCTGATTTTGTTTTCCGATAGGCCTGTTTCCTTTCGGAAGCTGGCATCAATCTCCAAGATTATTTCGTAAATCCTCGGCATAAGCTCCCGCACCATGTCCACGCGCCAACGTTCCAAAGCTTCCGCCATTACCGTGTGGTTGGTATAGGCGACTGTCCTTCTCGTCAGTTCCCAAGCTTCGGAAAAAGCGAGGCCGTGCTCGGCGACCAAAATCCGGACAAGTTCCGGAACGGAAAGGGCAGGATGGGTGTCGTTGATGTGGATGAAGGCATGCTCGGGGAGGGTTCTGATCTCCCCGTGGCGCCTAAGATGCTCGGTGACGATGTTCTGGACCGCCACGCTCACCAGAAAATACTGCTGCTTGAGCCTGAGCAGTTTCCCTTCCCTGTGCTCGTCCGCCGGGTAGAGCAGTTTCGTAAGCGCAGCCGCCTCGTTTTCGCCCTTGAGCGCTTCCGAATATTTCCCCGCCGAAAAGGCCTGGAAATTGAAGTTGCGCGTGTCCCGCGCCCGCCAGAGCCTGAGGACGCTCACGGCGCCTCCGGCCCCGGAGATGAGCATGTCATAGGGAACGGCCTCGATCTCGTCGCCTCCAAACCGCACGGAGCAGACCAAATCGTCCCGCCGGCTGAGCCAGACGCCGCCCCCCGGAAGCCAAATGTCCGGCGCTTCTTTTTGGTTATGCTCCTCAATTATTTGCCTGAAAATTCCGTATTCATAGAGCAGGGAATGCCCGACTGCCGGATAATTTCCGGAAGCGAGCGCGTCCAGGAAGCAAGCGGCAAGCCTGCCCAAGCCCCCGTTGCCGAGCCCCGCATCCGGTTCCCGTTCAAAAATTTCTTCCGGGCTGAATCCGCATTCCGCGTAGAGCTTTGCGAATTCCTTTTCCAAGCCGAGATTGTAAAGATTGTTTCTGAGCGACCTTCCGACCAGAAACTCCATGCAGAGATAATGCACTTTTCTGGCATCCTTGGCTTTCTTTAAGAAAAGTGCGTTCTTCTTTTTCAGAATTTCATTAATGAGTTGCGCGGAGGCGCGGAACAAATCTTCCGGTCCCGCTCCCCCCAATTCCTTTCCGTAATTCTTCTCCAAAATTTCCGAAATATCTTTTCTGATATCTAAATAATCCATTTCCTGACACCTCGGTTGTGATTTTCATAGCCTAAAAGGGCGCTTTCATACCTTCCAGCCCGGATTTCGGGACCCCAGCTACCGATAATAAATCTTCACCAGGCGGGCGATTTTCTTCGCAAGTTTTTCGGTGAGCTGCTTGCTTTTGACCCGCCAGATCCAATTTCCGCCCAATGTGGAGGGGATGTTAAAGCGGGCGGAATCGTCAAGCTCCAGGTAGTCCTGCATTTGGATGATGCAGGTGTCGCACACGGATTTGAAACATTCCGCTATCCCGCTCCAGACAGCATCTTTCTTTCTTTTGAATCCAAGATACTCCCGGTAATAGCGGTATTCCCTGCGGGTTCTCGACTTCACCCAGCCCCTCAGGGTCGAACTGTCGTGCGTTCCCGGATAGACAACCGAATTCTTTGTATAATTGTGGGGGGCATATTCGCTTTCGTAATCGGGATTGAACCCGAACTGGAAAATCTTCATGCCAGGAAAGCCGCTTTCGCGGAGGAGCGAACGGACCTCCGGCGTGAGATATCCCAGGTCTTCCGCTATTATCGCCAAATCCCCGAGTTTTTCTTTGATTTTCGAAAAGAGTTTAATGCCCGGACCCTTGACCCAGGTTCCGTTCCTGGCGGTTTTCTCGCCGTAGGGGACGGCATAATAGGACTCAAAGCCGCGGAAATGATCGATTCTGAGTATGTCGTATAAAAGAAAACTGAATTTGATTCTCTTGAGCCACCAGGAAAAACCATCTTTTTCCATTGCCCCGTAATCATAGAGCGGATTCCCCCAGAGCTGTCCGTCGGGGGTGAAGGCATCGGGCGGAACCCCTGCCACTGCTTTCGGAACCAAAGCATCGTCCAACTGCCAGTAACCGGGCTGGCACCAGACATCCGCGGAATCATAGGCGACATAGATGGGGATGTCGCCGATGATTTTGATGCCCTTGCCGTTCGCATATTTCTTCAATTTCTCCCATTGTTGGAAGAATTTATATTGAATGAATTTCCAAAAACCAATCTCGTCCGCTGCCCGCTTCCGGAATTCTCCCATGGCTTTCTGTTCGCGGAATTTGTATGCATCGGGCCAGAATTCCCAGCTCACATGCCCGTGTTTGGCCTTCAGGGCCATGAAGAGGGCATAATCATCCAGCCACCAGGAATGGGTTTCGGAAAACTTCCGAAAGGGTCCGTCTTCCCGAAAGCGCAGATATGCTTTTTTCAGGACCCCAAAACGGAAGCGGAACTGCAGACCGTAGTCGACTTTCCCCGCGTTGCGGCGGGGAAGGCCCTGCAAATCCCCTTCCTCGAGCAGGCCTTCGGCTTTCAATGTTTCAAAATCAATGAAATAAGGATTGCCGGCGAAGGCGGAAAGTGTCTGGTAGGGAGAATCCCCGTAGGAAGTGGGAGCCAGGGGTAGGATCTGCCAATATTTCTGTTTCGCCTTTTCCAAAAAATCGACGAAATCATAGGCTTCCTTTCCGAATGTTCCGATTCCATGAGGACCGGGCAAAGAACTGATGTGAAGTAATATCCCACTGCCTCTCATATAACTACTCCTTTAAATCTAGGATGAAAGGATGCAAACGTTTCAGCCCTTGGTCGCGCCGGCGATAATCCCCGTGATCAGATATCTCTGGAACACCATGTAGAGGACTGTGATCGGCACGGCCACGATCATCGATCCCGCAGCAAAGGTCGTGTAATTCTGCTTATCCGGACCGGAAATCATGTCAAAGAGACCGAGGGCGATCGTCCAGTTTTCCTTCGTGCTCTTGATGTCCAAGAGCAGGCGCGGAAGCATGTAATCCATCCAGGGCGCCATGAATTGCGACACCGCGACGAAAGAAAGAACCGGGACCGACAGCGGCAGAATGATTTTTGTAAAGATCTGCCATTTGTTGGCTCCGTCCAGCATCGCGCTTTCGTCAAGATCCCGGGGGATCTGTTGCAAGTATCCTTTGATCAGCCAGACATTGAAGGGGATGGAACCGCCGACATAGATGATCACGAGCGCGAGCGGCTGTCCCAAGAGCCCGAAAATCTCATACAGGGTAAAGAGCGCAATCATGCTCATGAAGGAAGGGAAAATCTGCAGGACCAAAATTCCCAGGAGAGCAACTTTCTTACCCTTGAATTTGAAGCGTGCAAAAACATATCCGGCTCCGGTGACGAAGACGACGCTGATTACCATTGTGATGACGGCAATTGAGGCTGTGTTGACCAACCAGCGCCAAAAATCGGTTTCAAGGAAAAGTCGTTTGTAATTGTTTAAAGTGAAATTTTTGGGCAGGAAGGTTTCGGGAAGATCGCTTGTTTTCGCGAAAGAAGAGCCAATCATGTAGGTCACCGGGAGAATGATCAGAATCGCGACCAGGGTCAGCTGCGCGAACGTCAGGAGTTTCATCATAATCTCCCCGGGCTTATAAAATTTCCTTAAAGCCTCTTTCGAAACCTCCCGCAAAGCCGGAGCCAGGAGAACCTTGATGATGCCGTAGATGGGAATCAGACACAAATAAGCGCCCGTGCTTTTCTTATAGCCCTTTCTCTCATATATCTCGGCGCCAATCGCCACCATTGTGAGATAGATTACAATCAAGAGATAGCCGATGATGATTTTCAGAAACATAATCAATCCTCCTTAAAGGCTCTGGTCCGCGAATAGTTCCAAGCAGCGATCGAGCCGACAAACACAAAGATTAAAATCGAAAAGACCGAAGCCATGTTGTAATACTTCTCATCAACCGTGAGCTTATACATCCAGGAAATCAGAATGTCGGTGTCCCCCGCGAAAGCGCTGCTGTAATCGCTGTTCGCCCCGCCCTGGGTGGTGAAGTAGATCATTCCGAAGTTATTAAAGTTGCCGGAAAAACACATCAACAAGAGCGGTGCTGTCGCCATCATGACAAGGGGGAAAGTAATCTTCCAAAACTTCTGCCATTTGCTGGCTCCGTCGATGTCCGCCGCTTCATAGAAAGTGCGGTCGATTCCCGTCATCGTGCTCGTCATCAGCGCCATGTAATACGGGAAACCGAGCCAGATGTTGACAACGATCAGGCTTATCCTCACGAACCATTTATTGTGGGGGTTTCCGAACCATTGGATGTCGTCATGCCCGAGGTATAGGATTCTCGGCAGGCCGGTCTCCTTGAACTGCTCAAAACTGAGCCCCAGCATCTTCCAGTTTTTCAAAATTTCATACAGTCCCAGATTTTCCAGGAAATGATTGACGACGCCGTCATCGTTGAAAATGTTGGCAAAAACCATCTGCGTGATGATTGCCGGGATTGCCCAGGGAAGAATGAAGAGCGTTCGCCAGAATTTCTTGAAAGGAACCCTTTCGGAATTGATGACGACAGCCTGGAAAAAGCCACCGAAAAACACGGTGAAGGTGGAAAAGATCGCCCAGATAATTGTCCATAAAAGAACGCTCCAGAACGCTTTCCCAAACGGTATGCCGACTGATTCTCCGAATTGGAAAATCTGCAGGAAGTTCTTGAACCCGACCCAGTCGAAGAGGCTGATGTCCGCCTGCCTGCCGCTATATGATGTGAAAGCGACCAGGAAACCGTAAAGAATCGGCATTACGGAAATGAAGATCAGCGCAAGGAAAGCCGGGAAGAGAACGATGTATTCGAAGGAGGATTCCCAAAGCTTTTTGAAATAGACCTTATCCGAAATCCTGACGCCGGTCGCAGCAAATTCCTTGCTCGTTTTGTATGCATCCCTGATGTTCCAGACATAGAAAATCAGGAAAACCAACAGTAACAGCAGGGAAATCAAGCCTTCGATCATCAGGAAGGCAGATTGGTGCCCGCGCACGATTATGGTCTGCAGGACGGTTCCTCCCAAATCTTTTACATCAATCGCCTGTTCCAATTTGCTGATCTGGTAATAATCCGCTCCTTCCGTTGTTCCCAAAGTGACGATGGCCCAGAGTCCCCGCAAAAAGAAACCGGCGCGGTCATAGAAGAAATTGTTGAAGCGGGTTTCGAAATCTTCCTTGAGATCCGGATGCATCGCGAAATAAACCCTGAGCTTGAATTTCGCAAAATCATCCTGGTCATTGCCCTGATATATTAGATTGGAATTAATGAAAAATCTGCTTAAATATTGGGTGAAGGGTGTAGGCCGATAGCGCCCGTCCCTTCCTTCCGGATTGAAATAACCGTAAACCGTGTCTTCGCTGTAATAAATTGCGTCGTTAATTCTGGGCAGTTTGATGAGACCCGCCACACGTGAATCATCCGCAGCAAGGGACTCCCGTTCGGGTATGACATTGTCATAACGGACCGCGTTTCCGCTTGCGTCCACCACCTGCAGGTAAAAATCAGAGTAATCCGCCGTCCGATATAGACTTCCCTTCCGCTCCAGAATCCGATAATTGGTCATTTCGGTCCGGATGTCGCTTTCGTCAGCAATGTTTACGAAGACATAAACGGGATTTAGGGAAGTGCCCGTATTGACCCTTGAATATTCTTCAAGCGTCTCCAAATCCTGGTAAGTGGTAAAGATTGTTATCAAGCTTTTCAGTTTCGAGACTTCTTCCTCATGGAGATCGGGATATAAATCCGTCTCCCGCTCCTTGCCCCTATCTTCTTCTTTTGCGCGCAGTTCTTCTTCAAGCACGTAGAACTTGACTTTGTTTTCCGCAAGCAGATCCATTGCCGTGAACTCGATCAATTCTTCCATGCTTAAGCCGCCCGCTTTGTGAGTTTCGAAATATTCGTCGAAGTTTGGGAAGGGCCGGACGCCGCTGTAAGGATTCTCAAGATCCGCCTGGTATTCCCGGTAGAATTTATTGGCGAGCGTGTCGGTCAAATCATCGCCGGCGATTTTCGAATAAGGATCAAATTCGGAAAAATACCTTCCGCTCCCGAATTCGATTCCGAAGAACAGGCAAAACATGGCAAAGAAAAACAGAGCTTTGAAATATTGGCGGTTAAGGAGTTGACCCAATCCCCAGATGACTGAGGAAAGCAACGCTTTTAAGAGATGTTTTATCCTATTCATCATATCCTCCTTAGAAAGAGATGGCCTTATTTTTCAATAAGGCCATCGATTGCTTTTACCGTGACGCCAAATCTTTTAGTGATTTATAAGCTTTTTCTGCCTTTTCGACCTCGAAGGAAATCTTGTTTCCTGTATTCCAGATGTTTTTGATTAACGCTTCCGCCGGACCCCAGTAATGGGTTACCTCCGGAATCGTCGGCATCGGATAGGAGGTTTCGAGTTGTTCGAGCATGACCTGCGCGATTACGTCATCCTTGATGCCTTTAATATTTTCAAGAATTTCAGGTTTGAGCGCCGGCACTTTGCCTTTGATTGTATACAACAATTGGCTCACTTTGTCGGTCTGACAGAATTCCACAAACTTAATCGCGGCATCGGGGTTCTTGGTGTATTTGTAAACCGCAAGCATCTGCGCTCCCGCATAAGTGCGCGGCATCCTGTCTTCGCCGTTAATCTTGATTGTCGGAATTGTCATCGCGCCGAAATTGACCTCCGCATTCTTGAATCCTTCGACATCCCATGGGCCTCCGAGGATGAAGGGGAGTTCGCCGTCTTCAAAATCGGCCTTTTTCTTTCCGGAATCGTGATTGTTGTTTCCGGTCGTAATCGGTTTGATGTTTTCGACCAACCACTGGAGCGCTGCCTCCATTTCTTCTTTCCGGAAACCGACTTCGGTGGGGTCATTCAAATCCGGACCGAAGGGAGTCCAACCGAAAGCGCTGAAAACGAATTGCACATAATAGGAATCTGCCCAGTGCGAAGATGAACCGAAATAGCGGTTGCCCGGCTTCGTTTCTTTGATTTTTTCTTCATAATCCCTCGCCCGTTGGATCAATTCCTCAAAAGTTTCCGGCAGATTATTTTCGTCAACGAGATTTTTGTTATAGAAGAGGAAAACGGATTCGATGGATTGGGGAACGGCAAACAGTTTTTCCCCGCCTCCGGCAGTGCATTCGAAGCTATTGGTTTCGGGATCATAGCAGAGTGTGGCGATGTTGAGGGCGACGGGAATGATTCTGTCCTGTAATCTTTCCAAAAGCTCATCGGGGAGCGGATAGACGAGGTCGTCCAGAATCGCCTGCGCCATATGGTCATGCGGGAATTGGAAAACGTCCGCGCCGTGGTCGGTCCGTCCGTATGTTTTCAGGTCCTCGCGGGCCTGAACCGATCCCTTCTGCGTGAATTCCACAATTATCCCCGGATTTTCCTGCTGAAAGAGTTTGATGACTTCTTCCATGAAAAATCCGTCGTTATCGTCATACCAGACTTTCAGAACGGTTTGCTTCACATGGCTTTGCCCGAAATTCAGCTCAACGCCGTTCGCGTCGAAATCTGCCGTGCAAGCCACCAAAGTCAGCAATAAACTTAAGAACAAGAAAATGGATAAATATTTTTTCATCGCTCTACTCCTTTCCCCATACAAACCTTCTTCTGCGGATCAGGAATAAACCGAGTCCCAGGACTCCCAATCCGAGGAAGATGTTTGCGCTTTTGTTTTTACAGCCTTTGCGAGGAGCAACGACAATCTTGAAAGTGGCTGTGCCTACATTGCCCCATTCATCTTCAACCTGCAATGTGATCTCATATGTTCCGGCTTCTTTTGTGGACAGGAAGCCTTTGTCTTCCGGAACATAGACTTTTGAGGAAAGATTTTTGTCTCTGTCATCGCTCGCACGATAAATCGGGAATAGAGAATTGTCCCATTCGGAGCCCAAAGGAATCGTGATGATGACTTCGTCCACATCATCTTCGGTAACCAGGGTGATGACCGGAGCTTGGGTGTCAAGGTCGAGTTCTATTTCGACCTGGTAATGCTCATTGCCTTCGCCTTGGTTGTTGAAGTAGAGTGTGTATTTCTTTTTGTTGTCCAGTTTATTTTCTTTGTCAAGTTCTAAAACGAACTCGTTGATTTCTTCAGCGGTGGTGTTGAAATAGATGGCTTTGATGGGAATTTCCTTATCGCCTTCTTTCAGCGTGAAGTATTTCTTGAAATCAATCAATTCAAGGATGTCGATTTCCTTGGTCACTTCTTCAAAAACAGGTTTCCAAATGATGGTTCCGCCGAAAGCTTCGAGCGCGAATTCCGTTCTCTCATCGTACACCTTCTGCATGGCAACATAAACTACCCTCACTTCGCCGGCAACCATGTCCTCGAAGCCCTTCAGATTTCCGTGATCTTTATGCTTCTTGGTTTCGTCATCGCCGGCATAAATTAAGGTTTCCGCATCCGTTCCCGGTTCGGTCTGAAGCAATGCTGCCTTGCCGGTGACGCCCAGCGGTGATTTGAAGCCATCAACAAAAACCTTGACCGGCTCTCCCCAATTCGCATTTTCAACATTCGTCCATTGATTGTCCCAGGTATGGAAACCGAGGTTCTCTTCGTAATTTTCTTCGGGATCATAATAAAGGATGAGCACGTTCGCTTTGGTCGCGTCCGCAATGAAGACATTCTGCAGACCGCCTTCGAAATAATAAACATGGAGTTCGGTCAGCGTCCCGTCATTCAGTTTCAGTTTGGAAATGTCAAGATTGATGTCCTTGCCAGCGGGAGTTTCGCGGTGATCCCAACGCGAATCCTTGTCGATGTCATGGGCAATCGGGATGATGCCGATGGTGTCCTCTGCATCGTCAATGTCAATCACGATTTCCATGACGGCCCCGAAATCATCGACGCCCTTCATGGTTACGGCTTCACTGCTGCCCGCGGTTCCGCAATTCCAGGTCCAGAGTCCGGTTCCCGTATAATCCCCGTCCCAGCGGTGATAATGGAAGACAACTTTTGCTTCCGCGCCATCGGGGAGATCCGCCGGCTCGTATTCGTCAAATTCCGGAAGGTCGTCCGGGAGCTTCCCACTCGGAACGAAGACGGGGTTGTCGCGGACATGTTCGATCACGGTGATCTCTTCTTTTCTGACAACTTTCTTGGTTTTCATTTTTAGCGTGAATCTCGCAAAAATCGTGGTCGGGTTTTTCGCAAACGTTCCCGCCAGGCTGGAAATTTGGAATTTCTGGAAACCGAAGGTGAAGGCGCCTTCAATAAATTCCCCTTTCTTGTCCACGCCCGCGAAGACATTGCCTCCGGTAACGAAGATGACCATGATTTCCCCGGCCTTCAGTTTCGAAAATCCAGGCACGGTTTCTTCTTTGATGTCGCCGAAAGCCGCATGCTTCTTATTGGCATCGCTTCCCGCGTAGATCAGGAATCCCGGATCCTTGTCATCCCCGGGGGTGTATTTCATGTGCGCGACTTTGCCCTGAGTGTCGCCGGGCGATTTGAAACCGTCTTTGAAAATTTCGCGCGGTGTTCCCCATTCTGAATCCAAATCTTCAAATCCCCAGGCATGGACGCCGAGTTTGTCTTCATAACTTCCCGAGGGGTCATAATAGAGCGCGAAAACATTCGCCATTTCCGGATCCGCAACGAAATATTCCGTCACGCCGCCCGAGAAATAATAAACATCGATGCGGTCGGTTATGCCTTCTTTCAAAGGCTTCACATTCACGAACATATCTGCGGAGTCTTTGTTATTCCAGGGATCGGACAGCACATTGTCTTTGATGACAATGATGCCGATGTTGTCGCTGGCGTCGGACATGACATTGACTTCCATGACATATCCGAAATCATCCTTACCCGTATACTTGTAAGGAGGACTAACCGCTTGCGCATCCGTTCCGTTACCCCATACATGGATGCCGACTTCTTTTTCCTCGGCTTCCCAGCTCATGTAATGAACATAAACCTTGCCGACCAAAGCCGAATCTTCATCCGCAGCCCTTGCTGTATTCCCCACGCCATAGCCTAAGAAAACCATAGCGAGGACGGATAAAAAGAACAAGATTAGACTTTTTCTCATTTTCTCCTCCCAATATGATTTTTGATGAAAATGATCATTCTGATTTTATCTTATCAAAGTAAACACCCTTTTGCAAGCCCTTTCATTATGTAATAGTTTACAGATTTTTATTGATTGCATGTTCCCGTAAAATATTGTAAGATAAAATTGAGAGAAAAAAATTCAAGAGGTGACATGCCATGAGGAAGTTTTTGATTCTGTTATTTGCGGTTTTCTTCGTCGCCTTCTCCGCAAACGTCAAAGCAAATGAAAAACCGGTTGAAGTTTTAAAGATTCACTATTACCGTTACGGAAATTACTACGAGGACTGGAACATTTGGCTTTGGCCCGAGGGACAGAATGGAAAGGAAATCCATTTCGATCAGGAAGGGGGCGAATTAATCAAGGACGATTTCGGAGTCGTCGCGACCGTGAAGCTCGCCGGAACACCCTACCAAAACAAAAGCCGGATCGGGATTTTGTTCAGGAGGGGGAACTGGCTTGAAAAAGACATTGGGAAAGACCGTTACATTGAAGTGCCGGCCAAGACAGAGGACGGAATTCTGCATGTGTATTTTGTAGAAGGAGATGAGAGAATGGGATATTCCCCCGACGATCCGAACGGCCCCGACAAGAGCGACAAAATCAAATGCGCTTATTTTTTGAAAACCGACCAGATTTATTTCCAAACCACCACGGAAGTTTCAAAAGATGATCTGAAATTATTCGAAGGGGAGCAGGAAATTCCCTTCACAGCGGAAATCAGCGGCACGACGGGCACCCTCACCCTGAACAAGGAGCTGGATTTTTCAAAGAAATACCGTCTCGAAGCCGCTTTCGAATCTGGAAACAGGAGTTACAACGTCACTTTTGACGGCATTTACGATTCTCCGGAATTCGAGGCTGCTTTTGCTTACGAAGGGGATGATTTGGGCGCAGTCGTCACCGACGGAAAGACCACTTTCAAGCTCTGGGCGCCGATTTCCGACAAAGTCGTCCTCAATATTTACGACACCGGAACCCCGGCCCTTTACGGCGGAAACGACACAAAAACAAGCCATGAAATGCAAAAGGGCGAGAAGGGGATCTGGTTCTTCAGCTTCAATGAAAACCTGCACGGAACATACTATACCTATACCGTCACCAACGGCGCTTCCCAAAACGAAGTGATTGACCCCTATGCGAAGAGCGCGGGCGTCAACGGCATCAGGGGCATGGTCGTGGACTTCTCCCGGGTCAATCCGGAAGGCTTCGTCTATGGTGACAGGCCGAATAACATCAAAAAAGCGACCGACGCCATCATCTACGAACTCCATGTCCGCGATCTCACCAGCCATCAAAGCTGGAACGGCCCCGAAGAATACAGGGGAAAATTCCTGGGGCTCACGGTCGAAGGCACGAGCTATGAGGGCGTCTCCACCGGCCTCGATCACATCAAGGAACTGGGCGTGACCCATGTGCAATTGCTGCCCTTCTTCGATTTCGGCGTCGTCGACGAAACCCGACTCAATGACCAAAATTACAATGTCTTCAATTGGGGCTACATGCCGCTCAACTTCAATGTTCCGGAGGGCTCTTATTCAACCGATCCTTATGACGGAAACAAGCGGATTTCGGAACTGAAGCAGGTCGCAACCGCTTTTTCAAAAAACAACATCGGCCTGATCATGGACGTCGTTTATAACCACACGGGCCTGAGCGGGGACTCCAATTTCCATCTGATTATCCCCGGTTATTTCCACCGCCTGACGCAGGACGGCGCCTTCTCCAACGGATCCGGAACCGGCAACGAAACCGCCTCGGAACGCTACATGGTCAGGAAATTCATCGTCGATTCCGTCACTTTCTGGGCGAAGGAATACAATCTCTCGGGTTTCCGTTTTGACCTGATGGCCCTCCATGACGTGGACACGATGAACGCGGTTTTTGAAGCGCTGAAAGAAATCGACGAAAACATCCTGGTTTACGGGGAACCCTGGACTGGGGGCTCGACGCCGCTGGATCCGGCAATCGCCGCCGATAAAGCCAATCTTGACAAAATCCCCGCGGTCGGCGCCTTCAACGACGATTTCCGGGACGCCATCAAGGGTTCGGTCTTCACCGCCAGCGACAAGGGCTTCGTGCAGGGTAAATACGATGAAGGGGTCATCCACAGGCTCAAATACGGCATCGTGGGCGGAATCGAATACCCCGGCATAAACAAAGACAAGCTTTCAGGAAAGAAATTCTGGCATACGGAGCCGGGCAAGAGCATAAATTACGCGAGTGCCCACGACAACCACACCCTCCATGACAAACTGATGCTTTCGATTTCCTTCTCCGAAAGGGAATTTTTGGAGGCGATGCAAAAGCAGGCGAATGCGATTGTCCTCACGGCGCAGGGAGTCCCCTTCATCCATGCGGGGGCGGAATTCATGCGTTCGAAACCCGCCAAGAGCGGCTATGACAGCAATTCCTACGAATCCCCCGACACGGTCAACCAACTTCGCTGGGATCTGAAAGCGGAACACGTCGAAGTTTTCAATTACTACAAGGGCCTCATCGCCCTGAGAAAGGCGCATCCCGCCTTCCGCCTCGGAAGCGCAGAGGAAGTATTGGAAAAACTCTCGTTCCTCTATGAAGACGAAGAAAACATCATCGCCTTCCAAATCGACAATCTCGACTGGTCAATCGAGGGCGAAACCTGGGGTAAAACCCTCGTCATTCACAACAACGGGCTGTTGAAACAACTGCAACTGCCCCAGGTGGAGGGCGAATGGGTTTTGATTGCCAACAGCAGAAGGATTGACGAAGAGGGCATCAGAACCTATGAAAGCGGGCAGACAGTCAACATTTTGGAACACGAAACCTTGATTTTCTACCATCAGAAAAAGGCCGCCAAGAAAAAAGGCTGCCTCAGGCTTTTCTCCGGGTTTGCCGCACCCTTCCTGTTCGCATTCTATGCCTTCAGAAAGAGGGACGAATTCTTCACAAGCTAATAGACTTCCCTTATTCAAAAAGCGGCCCGCCGGGGGTCGCTTTTCATAATATCTTCTTTTGCGGTTTTTTGCTGCCCTTATAAAGAGTGAGCACGGCAATGATTGGCGTCAGGAACTGAAAGATCACGACGAAGAAGGTGTTCAACGCCTTGTAATGGAGCAGCGCAGCAACAAAACTCAGTATCGAAGGAATCGTCATCGATGCGATGACGATTTTTAAATTCTCGGAAAAACCCGTGATCCTTTCGTAATTGATCTTCACAAGCAGCATCAATAACGCCAGCACCAAAACCAGGAGCGCGTTCATCAGATATTGGAGGCCGGTGTTGACCGCGAGCGAATAGAAGACGCCGTATTTATTGAAGGTTGAGTCGATGGCGGAAAAGAAGAGATCCCTCGCTTCCACGCGGTCCATGCTTTTCAAATCCCCAAAATCAAGCCCCTTATCCAGTCTCCCGTAACTTCCGACGATGTGATTGCCGTCGGAGTCATAGAAGACGGTTCTGTCCTTGTATAAGAGGATGGCGTTCCGTAACTCACCCTCTTCTTTCGGATTCAAAACCAGTATGAATTCCCCCTGCTCCGTTTCTGTGACGTACCGGTATTCCTTGTCCGGGAAGACAGAAAACCCGTTGGGGGAAAGCGAGCCCCCGCTCGGTAGGGAGTCGATGAATTCGAGTTCGAGATGGTTCCTCAGGTATTGGGTGAAACGCGTCAGGCCGTCGAAACCGTCGCTACGGAAAATCTGATAATTCAAGGGGAAGGATGCGACCAGAATCATCATCAGGAAATAGAGGATGAATTTCCCGAGGGATTCGTCCTTCAGGGAGAAAATGTCCCGGAAGCGAAAGGATTTTCTAAAAATCTTAAACATCTTCAACCTCGATGATCACGGTCGAGCGCGGGCCGATTTTCTCCAGGTTTTCGTAATCATCGCCCTCGCTGGCGTAGATAATCTTTCCGGAGTAAGGTGGCAAGTCCAATTCGGAATTGGAAAAATTGTGCAGAACCAAGATTTTTTGCGAAAAGTCTTTATATTCATAAGTCCTGTAAAAACCCTGGAGATTGGAGGTGTTCCCTTCATAGGGAGAGATGGAGTTTCCGTACCTCAGCGCTGGGAAAGCTTTTCTCAGCTCGATTAACTTCTGGTATGTATGCCAAAGGGAGGAAGGATCTTCTTGCTGTTCCAGAACGCTTTCTATGGCTTTGTTTTTTGCGACGCTCGGAAAACTCTCATCGCTGAACCAATCGGTGTCCATCCCATCCCCGTACTTAAAGGGCAGCCGCCTCGTTTCGTCCCAAATTTCCCTGCCGTCCACCTTCTCGCCGTTTGACTTTACGCCATGCATGCCGATTTCCTCGCCGTAGTAGATAATCGGAGAGCCCGGCAGCGTCAGCAGCATCTCCGCGGCAAGTTTCAACTTCCGCAGGTCCCCGCTCGCCAAATCCGCGACCCTGTCCTCATCGTGATTGGTGAGGAAGGGAGCGCTGATGAACTGCGGATTGTAATCCCTGTATTTGTCATAGCTTTGGAGGATCTTGATGACATAGTTCCGGGAGTTACTGACGGCGCTGTCCAGGATTTTTTGGGAAATCGGAAAATCAAGGGCGGAATGGATGCCCTGGAAATATTCGCCGACGACCGAATCAATCGTCACGTTGATTTCTCCGAGCAAGTAAAACTCGGGATCGATTTCTAAGCATTTATTTCTCAGTCTCTTTAGGAAAATGATGTTTTCGTAATAATCATAATGCGCCCCCGGGTATTCATTGTGTCCGAAAAAATGTTGAGCGGCATCGAGCCGGAACCCTTTGACGCCGAGTTCGATCCAATACCGGCTGATCGCAAAGATCTCTTCCAGAACTTCTTCATTATACATGTTCAGATCCGGCATCGTATGGTCGAAATAGCCGCAATAGTAATTTCCGGGGCTGCCATGCCAAATGTTTTGGTTCCAGGAACCTGCCCCCGAAGGACGCGTTGCATGGAAATTATAATAAGCCCGATATTTTTCATCGCCCGAAAGCGCCGCCTGGAACCAGGGATGCTCGGAGGACGTGTGGTTGAAGACCATGTCGAGAATGATTTTCATGCCCTTCTTTCCGGCTTCCGAAACCAAATTTTTGAAATCATCCATGGTTCCGTAATCGGGGTTGATGCCATAATAGTCGGTCACGTCATAGCCGTGGTAAGTGGGGCTCGGAAAGATCGGCATCAGCCAGAGCGCGGTCACGCCGAGCTCTTCAAAATAATCAAGCCGCGAAGCAAGTCCGGCCAGATCCCCGATTCCGTCCCCGTCCGCATCCGCGAAACTCCGCACGAAAACCTGATATATGATTTCATTGCGGGGATTGGCCGCGCGCAGCTCATCCCCTTCCCTTTCGCAACCCGAGAAAACAAGCGCAAGCAGTGCCAAAAGAATGAACAAGCATCTTTTAATCATGGTGGCTGGTTCCTTTCAAAGCTTCTTTCATTTCTTCCCCGACAACGAACCTTTCCGTTCTTTCGTCGCTGAAACGAGTGAGCGGAATCACCCTGGTCCCGAACACGAAATCGTGCACGGTCCTCCCGTCGCGGCGGTTGTTGCTGACGATGCCGGCAATCAGCAGGTAGAAACCGAAAGTGAGGATTGTACAAGCGGCTTTGAGAAGCTCGCGCAGGACCAAAAAGAAACGCGAGGGGACGCGGTATTCCCTGCCCTCATAACCGCTGTTTTTGATCACCTTCAGTTTTTGCACTCTTTTTCCGAAGGTCTGCCCGGGCGATATCAGATTGGGAATGATGTAGACGCCCAGATAGATTGCAGCAACAATGGAGTTTTTGGCCCATTCGGGCATTTTTAAATCATAAACCGTGAATATGACCAGGATAACAAGCAAAAAGGCCAGGGAAGTGTCGATGGAGTAAGCGCGCAGGCGCCTGTCAAAAACCATAATCTTCTCTCCTCTTTGATTCTATTCTAAGTTTACTTATTTCTTGGCCTTTTGTCAATCAAGGGACTTCCCCCCTTCCAAAATAGGAAAACCTTTTCAGAAGGGGAATATGTTATAATTATTATCATGGAGGAACAAATTTCATCATGAATTTCGCTGCTGTCAGACACATTCCGAAAAGCCCCATGGCCTATGCCCAAGACGAAGAAACGCTGCACATCTACCTTGAAACAGCGAAGGACGATCTCCAGAAAGCGGAATTGATCGCGGGGGATCCCTTTGATTACATAAAGCTCGAGGGCAAATATCGTTGGCGCCCCAGCTCTGAGAAAAACTTGGCCATGGAAAAACTCTATTCCGGCCGCCATCTGGATTATTGGTTTCTGGAAGTGAAGGCCCCGAGCAAGCGCACCAAATATGCCTTCATCCTCCATGCGGAGGGAAGCAGATATTTCTACGGCCCAAGGAGGATTTCTGAAATCAAAGAGGGGTTCAATCTCTACGATCCCTTCGAATATTTCAATTATCCCGACATCCCGAAGGAGGATTTGCCGACTTTTCCCGAGTGGGCAAAAAACACCGTCTGGTACCAAATCTTTCCGGAAAGATTCGCGCGGAAGGGTCCGGCTGGCTCCCATCTTCCCTGGGATTCGGTCCGTGAAGGGATCACCAACCATCATCTTTTCGGAGGGAATCTTGCGGGCATCAGGGAAAGACTGCCTTACCTTGCGGATTTGGGCATCACCGGCATCTATCTCACACCGATTTTTGAAGCTTTTTCCGCGCATAAATATGACACGATCGATTATTTCAAAATCGATCCTCAGTTCGGAACCGAAGCCGACTTTAGGGAGCTTGTCCGGGAATGCCACAGTTTGGGGATCAGAATCATCCTCGATGCGGTCTTCAACCATTGCGGTTGGTTCCACCCCTTCTTCCAGGACGTGATCAAAAGGAAAAAGGCTTCTCCTTATTGGGATTGTTTTTTCATCGAGGATGAAAACTTCATCGACTTTCCGATTTCCTCCTCTGGCCTTCCCCTCGTTCCGGAAAACCATCGCCTGAAATTCCGCACTTTCGGGAAAACGGCGCTGATGCCGAAGCTGAACACGGCCCATCCCTTCCTGGAAGAGTATCTTCTCAGGGTTGCCCGCTACTGGATCGAAGAGTTCGACATCGACGGCTGGCGGCTCGACGTCAGCAACGAAATCAGCCATGAATTCTGGCGGAAGTTCCGGAAAACCGTGAAAGCCGTAAAACCTGACGCTTACATCGTCGGCGAAAACTGGGACGACGCCAATCTCTGGCTCCGAGGGGACCAATTCGACGCGGTGATGAATTATGAACTTGCCCATCCGCTTTGGAAATTTTTCTCCGGGGAAATCGACGGCGAAGAATTTTCTCTGCGAATCAATGAGTTGCTTGTAAAATACCCAAAGAATGTTGCGCCCTACATGTACAATTTGCTGGATTCGCACGACACGATGCGGATGCTTAAGCGGGTCGGGGATAACAAGGAGAAACTGAAACTTGCCTTCGTCTTTCTCTTCGCTTTCACCGGAAGCCCCGCGCTTTTCTACGGGGACGAAATCGGACTCACCGGCGGGGGCGATCCCGACTGCCGGCGCTGCATGATTTGGGGGGAGGGGCAGGACCGGGAATTGTTCGCCTTTTTTAAGAGGCTGATTAGCATCAGAAAAGAAAACCCCGATTTCACTGCTCCCGACCTCATCTGGATCAGCACGGATGACTGCCTCGCCTTCCGGAAACAAAACACAATCATCATCATTAACAATTCCCCGGCGGAAAGAGTTTTCCGCTTTGAGGAAACCCTTTCGGATTTGGAAACGGGAAAGCAGAAAGAAGAAATAAAAATCAACCCCTACGGCTATAGGATTTTGAAAAAAGTGCGTCCTATGGTATAATTTCCTTGAGGAGAGGTCATATGAAAGTAACGATTAGGGATATTGCAAAAAGGGCGAACGTGAGCGTCGCCACCGTGAGCAGAGCGATCAACAACAAGGGCTATGTCCACCCGGAAACAAAGAAAATCGTCGATGAAGTCGTTAAGGAAATGGGGTACACGCCGAACCAATTGGCCAGGTTGCTTCTAAAGATGCAGTCCGGCATCATCGGCATCATCATCCCCCACATCGATTCCCCCTTCATCAGCGAAATGATTGGGGGCATCGAACAGGAAGCCCTGAACAATGGTTACAAGGTCATGCTCTGCATCACCAACAATGATTCGGACAGAGAACTCGAATACATCCGCATCTTTGAGCAATACAGGATCGACGGGCTGATTGTCTGTTCCAATCTCCTGAACCCGGAAAAACTAATCGCCCTGAACATTCCCACCGTCACCGTCGACCACATCATCGACCCGAACATACCCTCGATCACCACGGACAACATCGGGGGGGGCAGAATGGCGGCCGAGGCTTTGATTAGGAGCGGGGCCAATAATTTCGTGCTCTTCCGCGGGCCCTCGTTTTTAATCACGACCTCCGAAAGGACTTTGGGGTTTGTGGAAACGGTGAAGAAACATGATTTTCCTTATGAGTACTATGATTTTGATTTGCTCAATCCGGATTATAAATTCATGTTCAACTACCTCTTAAACAACCCCCAAATCAACGGCATTTTCACCCTGTCCGACACATTGGGCGTGATTACCGCCGGCATCTTAAACAAAATCGGACGCAGACTCGGCGAGGACATCTTCCTGGTCAGCTTTGACGGTCTCCCGATTTCCAAATGGATTTATCCTGCGCTCACCGTCGTTTCCCAGCCGATCAAATACATCGGCGTTGAAGCGATGGCGACGCTTTTGAAACTCTTTGGCGGAAAAGAACTTCCCGAACAGCACAAAATCATCCAGGTAACGCTCCGGGAAAGAGAAACTACCAAATGAAAAAAGGCGGAAATCCGCCTTTTTTTTGAGCCTCAGTCTTCCGAACTGAGCACTTGTACAATCTCGCCGATGAAAAGCCTGTGATAATCCTTCTGGAGATAGAAACGGTTTTTTACCGTCTCCGGAATCGAATCCGGCAGAAAATCGGCTTCATAAAGCTTCCGGCAGACAAAGGTCAGCCGCGCTTCCTCATAAGTCACCGCGTTGTTCTTCACTGCAATCGGGGTCAGATTGCATTTTTTGATCTTATCCTCATCGCGCCCGCTCTTCGTTCCAAGATAAGTTAACTTATCATGGAAACTCTTCGGAAAATATGAAATTGTGAAATAATCCTGTTTGGTCAAAAAATGATACGTGAAGCGCGATGGACGGACATAAACCGTAAAGGTGTTCCTTCTCCAGAGCGTCCCGATTGCGCCCCAGGAAATCGTCATCGCGTTGAAATTATCGATTGTCCCGGCGGTCAGCAACCCATAATCCTTTTCCATCAAGTCAAAAAAATTCTCGTTAAAAGTCGCAATGTCTTTTTCTTTCATATCTCACCTTAGTAAAAACAGCTTCCGCCGATGAATTCCCTGAGCAAAGAATTGCAGGGAACATAGCGGTCGTCAATGTCCTTGATGTATTTCAAAAACTTCACAAGCCTGTTGGCCTGAATGAAGTATTCGTCGTTCCTGCCGATTTCCTCCAGGATTGGCAGAGCGTATTTTTTCATGACTCCAAGTTCATAAGTAAGTTCGGTGTTGAAAACAAAATCCGCCTGTTCCTGAAAGGGATAGATCCATTTGAATTCCCCCCGCCTGACCGAAGGCCACATCGCGATTGTCTCCGAAGCCGGCGTCTTCCGGAAACGGGCATCGCGGACAATCCTGCGCAGCATCCGGATTTCCGAAGCTGGAATCGGGCTGTGGTTGTCAATGTTGATTTGGGGGGTCGGGCTGATGTAGATTTTGAATTTCTGATGTTTTGGGATTGACTTTGTTAATACCTCGTTCAAAGCATGTATTCCTTCGATGATGACCGGCGTGTCCTTCGAAATTTTGATTTTCGGCCCCTTCACTCTTCTCCCGAGTTTAAAATCAAATCTCGGCATCTCAACTTCCTCGCCCTGGATCAGAGCCAAGAGCTGTTCGTTGAAAAGCCTGATGTCCAAGGCGGCGATGTCCTCCAAATCCGGTTCGCCGTTTTCATCCAAGGGAGCTTCGGACCGGTCCAAATAATAATCGTCCATCGAAATTTTGATCGGGAAAATCCCCCTCGTCATCAATTCGATTCTAAGCCTGTTGGAAAACGTGGTCTTTCCCGATGATGAGGGCCCGGCAATCGCAATCAAGCGGATGTTGGCGATGTCCTGCTTGATTCTCAACCCCAATTCGGAAAGCATGTTATTGTGCTTCGTTTCGCACATGTTGACCAAATCGACCACGGAACCGCTTTCGACCTGCTTGTTCAGATGGGCAACCGTGTCCGCCCCACAGAGAAGCGACCAATCCAGCGCCTCCTTGAGCATCCTTCCGAAGGCGGGGGAGTCTTCGAATTCCGGAATCTCCCCATCTTCCTCGGCGCGCGGAAATTGGATTAGAAAACCCGGATAATAGAGACGCAGGATGTATTTTTTCAGATACCCCGTCGAGGGCACCATGTAGCCGAACATGTAATTGACATAATCGCCGCAGCGATAGGCATTGACATAATCCTCGGGCCTGTACTTCAGGATTTCAATTTTGTCTTCATAACCCTTGCTGCGATAGAACGCAAACGCTTCGTCCTTGGTCATTTTGCTTCTTCTGATCGGCAAATCGGCTTCCACCAATTCCTTTATTTCTTCGTTCAGTTTCTGCAGAAATTTATCGTCGACCTTCACAGAATTGTTGAGCGGCAGGCAGCAGATGGAACGGGAAACGCATTGGCCGAATCTGAATTTGACTCCGGGACAGAGCTTTTCCAAGGCCATGAGCAGCAGATACCGAAAACTTGTCTCATACACCCGCACAGCATCAAAGTTGGACAGATCGAGGAATTCCACCTCGCAATCATAATTTATATAATAATCAAGCTCCCGCAAACGGTTGTTCACGGTCGCGACATAGCATTTGACCCCGAATTGTTTCGCCAATTCCTTCAACGTGATTTTTTCGGAAAACTGGTATTCCTGACCCTGATATTTTACGGTAAACATCCATTACTCCTTTCTAAAATGACCGACATACATATTATACCATAAATTCCGGTCGGTCATCCTCGGGTAAAAGTATTTTAATATAATTGCGCCCCTTAGTCAAGACAAAAAAAAGAACCTCTCGGGGTTCTCTCTTTATTTGCTTGCTGCTTTTTTGGCTTTTTCGCAGAGCAGCGAAAAGCTCTTGGCATCGTTCACCGCCAAATCCGCAAGCATCTTTCTGTTGATTGCGATATTGGCTTTCTTCAAACCGAACATCAATTTGTTGTATGAAAGCCCGTTCAGCCTCGCTCCGGCATTGATTCTCGCAATCCAAAGCCTTCTGAAATCCCTTTTTCTCCGCCTACGGTCCCGATAAGCATAAGTCAAGGATTTCATAACCTGAGCATGTGCAGTCCTGTACAATGTATGTTTGGATCCGAAATAGCCTTTGGCCAGTTTCAGAATTTTTTTCCGTCTTCTTCTGGTGACGTATCCGCCCTTTGTGCGTGGCATGTGCATTACCTCCTATCTAAAATTTGCAACTTGTTTTTTAAGGCGCTTCATATCAGCGGCGCTGACTCTAGATTTTTTGCGAAGATGCCGGATTCGCTTCTGGTTTTTCGCAGGAGCAAGATGGCTGTTGCCAGGTCTTCCCCGCATGACAAGGCCGGTTCCGGTAATCTCCAGTCTCTTCTTCGTGGCTCTATGAGTCCTCATTTTTGGCATACTAATTCACTCCTTATTTCGTTTTTTTGTCTTTTCTCGGGCTGAGCATCAGCGTCATGTTCCTGCCTTCCAAAGCCGATCTGCTTTCCACAACCGCGATGTCGGCAGTGCCTTCGATGAATTTATCCAACATCAAATCGGCATCGGCCTCATTCGACAGCATGCGCATCCGACGCCCGAAGCGAAGTGTCACTTTCAGTTTATTTCCGTCCATCAGGAACTGACGCCCTCGTCTCAACTTGGTCTCAAAATCATTGGGGCTGATGACGGGAGTAAGCCAGATTTCCTTGACATTGATGATTTTTTGATTCTTCCTCGACTCCCGCGCCTTTCTCTGCTGTTCATAACGGAATTTGCTGTAATCCAAAAAACGGCAAACGGGGACCTTAGCGTTCGGAGCGACACAGACCAAGTCTAAACCAACTTCGTCCGCCATTTGTTGTGCAACTGCAATTGGTTTAACCCCTAATGACTCTCCTTTTTCATTGATGACCAAGACTTCAGGCGCATTGATGTTTTCGTTGATCAATGCTTCCGACCTGCGTTCAAAATTTCTACTTATATATAGCACCTCCTATTTTTATTATGGCATCACAGTAAAAGAAAAGTGAGCGCAAAAAGGCACCCACATCAAATTTCCGAATATTAAATTCCTAACCCGTCAATGCGCAATCGAGCGGGTGAGAAGTGGGCACTTCTTCTTTTACCGATTATAAATTACTCGTTTATTATATAACATTTATCCATTTTTGTCAAGCAAAGTTTCTTTTTTTATGAATCCCGGGATAAATAAAGCCATAAATTAAAGAGCAATAAACTTGCCAGCATTAGCATATGCAGCCATCCGTGTAAGAATTCAGGCTTATCGGAAAGAAAATTCGGAAACAGCAAATTATAAAAAGAACGGAACTTGCCCTCGTTTTCATTGATAATCATCCCGGCGATGAAGAGGATGAAAGGGAGGATGACGGAATAGATATTTTTGAAGATTTGCATGAACGCAAGTCCAAGAAAACCGTAATAAAGGCTTAACCAATAAAGCCTGATAAAAGGCCGGGCATATGGAGAAAAACGCTCCAAAAAAATGCTACCGGAAACAAGATAGAGCGCAAACTCAAGCAACAAAAAATAAACGACATACACCGACAAAATAATGATTTTTGAAAAGAAATGCCCGCTTCTGGAAACCCCTCTCACAAAAAACAGCTCACTGTATTGATCGGAACGCTTGGAAAAGGCATGGGAAAAGGTGAAGATTGATGTGAAAGCGGCGATGAGTTTCAGAAGGAAGAAGGAATTTTCGAAAAAATATAGATTGTTCATCCGGGGAAGTTCCTCAGCATCCAGGGCAAGCCCCGCTTCCGAAAACCCAAGGAACGAAAGCAACAGCACGAAAAAAAGAATCAGGAGGTTGGTTTTGGTCAAGAGGTAGGCGAGGTGCGCGCGAAAAACCTTCCTCATCCCATCCCCACCGTCCTGTCCGCAAGCATCCGAAAATGCTCGGGATTGTGGGTTGACAAAAGCACCGTTTTCCCTTCATTTTTTAAAGCTGCCAATTTGTTTAAGAATGTTTCTTTCGCGGCTTCGTCCAGACCGCTCATGGGCTCGTCAAAAACATACACCTCCGCATCCGCATGCAGAGCCTGCATCAGGAGCGCTTTTTGGCGCATGCCTTTCGAAAACTTCCCCATCTCTTTCTTCCGCGCTTCCGACAGCCCCCATTCCCGAAACATTTCCTGGTCCATTTTCTCCAAGAACAATTTCAAGAAGCTTTCCAGGGTGATGAACTCGGGAAAGAAAAACCTTTCCGGAACATAGGCAATTTTGTTGCTCCGGACGGAAAGGCTTCCGGAATCAAAGCGCAGCAGGCCCAGGAGGCCCTTCAGAAAAGTCGTCTTTCCGGAACCGTTGGCTCCGACCAGCAATATGAACTCGCCCTTCCGCGCCTCGAAATCAAAATCTTTCAGAACCACTTCCCTGCGGAAGCTTTTCCGGATGTTCCTTGCTTCAATAATCTTCATCGGTTTGGATTAAAAGGGCAGCGATCCTTTCTTTTGAATGGCGGCGGTCGGTGAAGAAAGTGAATTCATTGAAATAATAGTTTTTTTCTTCCCCCAGATGCAAATAATCGATCCGGAAAGCAAGGCGGTTCGCAGGGTGAAGTTCCGAATATTTGACGGGCAGGAGGATTCTTATCTCCCCGTGGGAAGGAAGTTCAATGGAAGCGGCGCCTGCCTCATGGACAAAGGGCTCATAGGAGGGAAGAAGCTCGCGGATGTCGGTTCCGGAAGGAATCTCTTCCTCGCCGAGTAAGACGGCCTTCCCGGCTTCACCCCTGATGGTTGCGGAGACGATTTCGATGTTTTTGATGATGATTTCCTCCGCCGTTTTGTTTCTGAAACTCATGCAGATGCCGGTCAGGGTCTTGCATCCCCCGATTTCGTTCACGATTCCCTGGAGGCGGGTAACATAGAGTTCCGCGCTCCCGAAAGCGGGGATTTTCTGAAAAGCGAAACTCCCCACGGGCAGCGAGATTTCCTTGTTTCCGCGATAAAGCAGAAACAAATGCGCTTCCGGAAGCGTTAACTCCAAATCCTCTTCCGAAAGCAGGGGAACCAGGAAGGAGAAGCAAAACCCCCGGAAGGTTTCTCCCTTCGCTTGGAATCGATTATCAGTTTTCCTGATTTCCAGCAATTCCAGAGGCAGGAGTTCCTCCTTTTCCGGATTCCCGATCCAAGCTTCGCGTAGGGCTTTCGCTTCCGTAAAAAGCGAATCGGAGCTGTTGAAGAAGATTTCAAACTCAATTTCTTCTTTTTCCGGGTACGGGGCAAGATAACCATGGGCTTGGGGAAAAGCGGTAAAACTGACCGCTCTTTTATCTTTTTTAAGCATCAGCCCGGCGCCGATTCCCAAGAGGATGATGATTCCAGAAAAAATCAGAACGAATTTCTTCATTCTTCAATCTCCGAAGTCCTGAGCTCATAATACCTGGTCACCACCTCCACCAACTCCCAAGCTCCTTTTTTGGAGACGATACCGAAGATGTAGTGCTTGCTTACCCCGTTGGTGACCGTGCATTCCCCGGTGATCTGCAGGACGATGCGGTGATTGGGCTCCACCAGGACTTTAAATTTCGTTTCCTCAAAACGCGTGAAGGATTCGGTATCCTTTTTTTCTGCCTCCCCTTCCACATTCAAAGCGAGGTCGCTCTTTTTGATCTTCCCCTGGATTTTTCCGGATATTGAACCTTTCACCTTCCAACTGTTTTCGCTGTATTCTTTTTCCTGGAGCACATAATTGATCTCAAGCGGGTAGGCCGTGCGGTTGACTTTTGCGAAGATGATCTCCCCGCGGTAAGTGGCGTCCACGCCTTGGTTGAAATAATAGTGCTTCCAACCGAAAAGCTTTCTCCTCCCCAGGGCATTGTAACCGGCCGCGATTTCTTCATCCGTCATGTTTTCAAGCAGCTTTCCGTTTCCCGTTATGATGATTTCCGGAAAGCCCTGATGACCGCTTGCGGCACGGATTTCCAAGGACGAAAAACAAACCATGAACAACATGAACGCAAAAGCAATGAAAATCTTTTTCATAACTACCTCCAACAATATATTAGCGGACGGAGGTATTTTTCCGTTAAAGAAAAAATGCGGAAAAATCCGCATTAAGCCATGAAGTTTTCTATGTCTTCGATTTCTTTGATGATGTCGGCGCTCAGATTCAGAGCCCCGTCTTCGGTAATCAGAACATCGTCCTCGATCCTGACGCCGATGCCCTCCTCTTCAATGTAGAGGCCGGGTTCGACCGTGAGCACCATACCTGGCTTGAAGGTTTCCTCATAAGCCCCGGGATCATGGGTGTCGAGGCCGATGAAATGACCGATGCTGTGCCAATAGTATTTATGCAATTCGCTCCTGTCTTTGATCAGGCCGAGACGCACCGCGCTTTCCGTAAGCAATTCCCTAGCATATTCGTTGAATTCCTTCCAGGTGATGCCGGGTTTCAGGTAAGCGATGCATTTTTTGTTTACGTCCAAAACCTCCTGGTAGACCTCCCGCGCCCTGGGCGTGAATTTCCCGCCCACGGGAATCGTCCGCGAGATGTCGCTTACATAGAAATCGGTCCGCGCGCCCAAATCGAAGAGCACCAATTCGTCCGCCTCCATGATTTCGTTGTTTTTCACATAGTGGAGAATGGCGGCATTTTTTCCGGATGCACAGATGGTTTTGAACGCATGGGTTTTCTGACCGTGCATTTTGATATGTTGATCGAAATAGGCTTCGAGTTGGTATTCGTACATGCCCGGCCGGGCCGCTTTCATCATCGCTTCCAAGCCGCCCTTCGTCGTTTCGATGCTTGCCCTGATCAGTTCGATCTCTTCGGGAGCTTTGATTGTTCTGAGGGCAACGACGATGTCATAGGCATTCCTGATGGCAATATCCGGATAGTCATGCCTGAATTTCCTGGAAAAGAGGATTTCCTTGCTTACATGATGTCGACGCCTCTTCAAATCGAGATAGAGAGTTTCGGGTTTTTTTCGATAATTCCTGTGGGCGTTGAAAAGATTGAAGAGAAAATCCTCGAATTCATCCAAGTAGCGGACGTCCTCGATCCCCGAAATCTCCTTGGCCTCAGCTTTTTCCAGTTTCTTTCCCACCCATCTGCTGAGAACGGGGTCATTCTTTTCGATGAAAAGCACGGTTTCCGGCTCTTCCCGTTTCACAAGCGCAAGGATTACGTTTTCCTGATTGATGCCCGTCAGATAATAGAAATTCTTGTTCACTTCGAATTCAAAATCCTCATCCGCGGACTTGGGGTAGGTCTGCCCGGAGAAAAACAATGAAAGCGAATGGTTTTCGATTTTTTCAAAATACTTGTTTCGGTTGCTGATATAGAATGATTTGTCCATATTAACCTGCCTTTTCTATCATGCTTAAGATGACTGATTTCAGTTCCTCCACTTTTTCCTCAGCCGCATCCCTGTCCTCGGAAACTGCGGAAAAATAGATTTTCAGTTTCGGTTCCGTTCCGCTCGGACGGAGCACCACCCAGGCATCGTCTTCCAGAAAAAATTTGATCACATCGGAGGCGGGGAGCGTGAGAACTGATGTCACTTCCCCTTCGCGGCGGACGCGTTCCAGATAATCCTCAGTCGCAATCAGTTTGGAGCTTCCGATATGAGTGAAGCGGTTGCTTCGAAAATATTCCATGATCGCTTCTATCCTTTCCGCGCCCTCTCTGCCCGCAAACTGAAGATTGACGATTCCATCCTCGTGGTAACCGTATTCGCGGTAGATGTCCTCCAGAACGTCGAGCAAGTTTTTACCTCGGAGTTTATAGAAATTCGCCGCTTCGCAGCACAGAACCAGGGCCTGCAGAGAATCCTTGTCGCGGACAAAGGGTTTAATCACATATCCGAAGGATTCTTCATACCCGAAGAAGAATTCCTTGTCAGTGGCTTCCAAAAGCCTGGCCTGCTCGCCGATGTACCGGAACCCGGTGAGCGTGGAGACGACCTCAAGGCTGGCCGCGCGGGCAATTTTTTCACCAAGGTCGGATGTGACGATGGTTTTGAAGACGACAGAACTTTTCTTCGGCTTTTTCTCGTTAATCAGATAATGCAACAAAAGCGCTCCCGTTTGGTTTCCGGAAAGCAGCACATAGTTCTTGCCGTCAAAAACCGCCATGCCGATCCGGTCCGCATCGGGATCCGTCGCAAGCAGGATGTCCGCGCCGTATTTTTTTCCGTATGCGATCGCCAAAGCAAAAGCGTCGGGGTCTTCCGGATTTGGGTAATTCACGGTTCGGAAATCCGGATCCGGCACCATCTGCTCCTCAACGACCCGGTAATCATAACCTAAATCTTTCAGGAGCCTTTCGCCGTGATGCGCCGCCGTTCCGTGCAGGGGCGTGAACACAACCAAAAAGCCATCCTTTTTCAAATGCGGATTGACGGCAACCTTCCGCACTTCGGAAAGATAGATTTCGTCGAAATCATCGCCGATGATGTTGATGTAACCTTTTTCCAGCAATTCCTGAAAATTCCCCGTGGGGATAGTAAAAGCGTCGGGAGCCTGTTCCAACTCTTCCAAAACCTCATCGAGCAGTTCCGGAACCAATTGGCAGCCGTATTCATCGTAGACTTTATAGCCATTGAAATTGGGCGGGTTGTGGCTCGCGGTGATGATGATTCCGCCCTGAGCCCGAAGATGGCGCACCGCAAAAGATAGTTCCGGCGTCGGCGTGATTTTGGAAAACAAGTACACCTTGATTTTCATCTCTCCGAGAACCTTGGCGCACTCTTCCGCAAACTCCTTCGACTTGTGACGCGAATCATAGGCGATGACGACGGATGGCTTTGTATATTTATTCAACAGGTATTTTCCATACCCGTAATTTGCTCTCCTTAAGGTGTAGATGTTCATGCGGTTGGTTCCGGGACCGATAATGCCGCGCATGCCCGCGGTCCCGAATTCCAAATCCTTATAAAAGGCTTCCTGCAATTCTTCTTCGCTGAGTTGATTCAGTTCTTCTTTCAGTTCTGGGTCTAAATCTGCGTATTCTTGCCACTTTCTTAATGTATCCATATATCCTCCGCATTCTAGAAATGTAAATCAATCGTGATGATCGGATTTAAACTGTCGTCGCGCTCTTTCAGCCTTTTGCTGATTTCTACCCTCAGCTCATTCTCCCCCATCTGAAGCCCGCTGGGCATGACGACGTCGAAAAATAGCTTTGTTTCCCCTTCTTCTTTGGAAATCCGAAAGTCATGGTAATCAAGCCTTTCGTCAATGGTTTTCAAAACCTCTTCGGTGAGTTGCCGATAGCGTTCGGTTTCCTTGTCGGTGTCGACCGGATCCAGGTGGAGCAGCAAATCTAAGCCGTGCCTTTCCAAAAAATCCCGCTCGATTTGATCGAGCAGATAATGGCTTTCCCGGACATCGACGGCAGCATCCACTTCCGCATGCGCGGTGACATAGGCCTTTTTCGGACCGTAACTGTGGATGATGATGTCGTGGACCCCCAGTATTCCGGAATAGGACTGAATTTCCTCCCGCACCCTTTCCACAAATTCCGACTGCGGGGCTTCGCCAATGAGCGCGGACGCCATTTGCTTTATCAATTTTGCGCTTCCGAAAATGATCAATGCCGACACGAGAAGCCCGACATATCCATCGATGTTCACTCCGAAGAAGCGAAACACAAGACAGGCTGAGAGAACGGCTGCCGTTTGCAGGCAGTCGTTCCTGCTGTCCGCGGCTGCCGCGAACAGCGTTCTTGATTTTATCAACTTTCCGTTCGCACGGTAAAAAAAGCTCTGCCAGAGTTTGACCAAAATCGCCGCCCCCAACATGATGAGCGTGAACAAGTCGACGTTCAAATCCGTAGGATGGATGATTTTTTCCACCGAAGATTTTAAAAGCGCTCCCCCGACGGCTATGATGGCCAGTGTCAAAATCAATCCCGTCACATATTCAAGCCGTTGATGACCGTGGGGATGGTCTTTGTCGGCGGGTCGGCTCGACATTTTAAAACCGATCAAGGTAATCAGCGAGGTCCCGGCATCGGATAGATTGTTGATGCCGTCCGCAAGCACAGCAATGCTGCCGATCAAAATTCCGAATACAATCTTCGCTCCGGAAAGCAACAAATTGCTTACGATGCCGACCGCCCCTGACAAAATCCCGTAAGCGGCGCGGACTTTCGGGTCCTCAAAATCCCGATGGTTCTTGATGAAAATTTTTGCAAGTAATTTTCCCATAATATGCTGTTGTTATTCCAATGTATTTATTTTACTCTTTTTTTATTATTTTCGCAAGCCCATCGATTATTATTCTGCTTTTTCGCCCGGAAAAACCTCTTCGATTCTCGCTTCCACAAACCGCACCGCTGTTTTCAGAAAATTTCCCAAATCCGCAACGAAAGCATTGAGTTTTTCTTCAAATTCTTCTTTTTGTTTCCGGAAACCGTTCTGGCTTCCCAGTTCCTTGAGCAGCCTATCCGCTTCTTCCGCGCTGATTTCTCCTGCTTCCAGTTTCTTCAAAATCCTGATTCTATCCATCGTTTTACCCCCCCATATCATTATATACGGAAAAAGGGGGTTTAGAAATGAAAAAAACTTTAAACCGAAGTTTAAAGTCTTTTTCGCTTTTTATTTTTCCAAATACTCGACTATGTCGCCGACCGTTCTGATGCCCTGCGCGGCTTCATCGCTCACTTGGATGTCGAATTCCTCTTCGATGGCCATAATCAGTTCGACGGCGTCCAAGGAATCAGCGCCCAAATCTTCCGCAAGCCGGGATTCGAGCTTGATGTCTTCCTCTTTCAGATTCAATTCTTTTGCGATTATTTTTTTAACTTTTTCAAATACCATAATCCATTCCTCCTAAGATTTCTTTAATTATATACAAAAATTTAAAAATTGTCAACTTGCTTAAAAAGCCTCTCCGGAACGACGAATTTCAAGAGTTTCGGAAGAACCTCGATTTTGATCCGATCGTCCTTGGAGATTTCTCCGTCATAGCAGCAATTGATGGGCATTGCCGCCTCTATTTCCACAAGCCGCCCGCGTTTGAAGGAGATGTATTTCTGCAACTCGGGAAGATCCAGATGCTTTCCGTCCTTGAACTTTTTCACGAATTTCAAAAACTTGATCCGGGATATTTTCTTGACGACGACTACATCCATCAGCCCGTCATCAGTTCGCGCGCGGGGTGCGCAATAAAACCCGCCGCCGTAGCAGATTCCGTTCGCCGCCGCGCAAAGCGACGCTTCCCCGGAGAAAAACTCCTCGCCGTCAATCAGAATCCTCAGTTTCTTCGTATACTTCGAAAAGAAACTGACGATGAGCCCAAGAATGTACGCCCCCTTGCCCGTGACCAGGGGAAGGCGTTTGTATTTGAACATCCTTTCGCAGACATCGGCATCGAGGCCCAGGTTGAAAATGTTGATCAAATAGCGGTCGTTGAAACGCAGGACGTCGATGTCGACGGGAACACCCCTAATCAAATCCGGCAGACTCCGAAAATCCTGGATTTTCCCGAAGTTCTTTACGAAATCATTACCGGAGCCAACCGGAAAACAGGTAATCTCCGTCTTTGAGAAACCGACCGCGCCGTTGGCGACCTCGTTCAAAGTTCCGTCACCTCCGCAGCTGTAAAAACGCTTCTCTTCGTCCCCATGCTCCCGGCAATAATTGCTCACGAAATCACGTGCCGCCAAGGGCCCCTCCGTCACATAAAAAACGACCTCTTCCTCAGGCAGTTCCTGCCGCACGATTTCCTTTACCTTTTCTGTTTGGTCCCGTTTCCCGGCTTTCGGATTGATGATGAAAATGTGTTTCATAAACCCTCTCTTATATGCTCATGATGAGATTTTTTGTGTGGGTATAAAAATCAAAATTCAACATTTCCACAATTTTCAACGGAAAGCTCCCGAGCAGCCGATCGAGCGCCACATACATCAATCTGACTGCGTCCGCATGCCTTTCCAGATTCAAAAACGTAGCGATCTCCCTGACCGTTTTTCGGGATTCATAATCCGCTTTCTTAAGCAAATTTTTCATCCCCATTTTTGCGTTTTCCGCGTCATAACCGATCCGGAAGAGGGTTCCGAAAAGGTCAAAGAGCGCCGTCGCAAGCGAAAAAGCATGAATGTCATCGCTCCGTTTGGCGGCGACATGGTATTCCTTCGCGCGCAGGGAAAAGGCATCGAGGAGTTCCTTGATTTCCGCCGCAGCTAAGTTTAAAGGGATTTTTTCATATTCCGCAAGCTTCTTCTTCGGATCGTAGATCGTATAATAATCCCCCGTTTGAATGAAGTTTTGGTCATTGGCCGCATAGAGATTGAGGCGATGACCGTTTTCATAAACGCAGAGCAGAACAGGATAGGTGCGGAATTCGTATTTATGGAACAATACCGGCTGGTACTCTTCCGCATACCTCAATCTTTCATCCAGGAAACGGTCGTAGTTTTTTAAAGCAACCAAAACCAACAAATCCACGTCCGAAAACTGGTCGTGCTCCTGGCGGGCGATTTCCCCCAAAAGATAAATTGCTTCACATTTTTCTTCGGAAATGATCTTCTCCGACACCGCTTCTACAATCTTATACTGTTCCAATCATACCACCTCATTTATTATACAATAAAATTCTCCATAAGCCAAGAAAACGGAACCAAAAAGGTTCCGTTCTTTTCATTCTTTATGCGGGGGTATCATTGACAATTCGATTCGGCCTTTTTGGGGTTCGACCGAAACGACCCAAACCTTGACGATTTCGCCCACGCTCACGACATTGAGCGGATGGTTGATGTAATCCTCGCTCATGCGCGAAAGATGGACCAAGCCGTCTTCCTTGACGCCGCAGTCGACGAAAGCCCCGAAGTCGACGACGTTTCTGACCGTGCCCTGGAGCTCCATTCCCGGTTTCAGGTCCTCGAGTTTCAGAACGTCGCTTCTCAGAAGGGGTTTATCAAAGTCGTCACGGGGATCGCGGAGGGGCGCGACGAAGGCGTCGAGGATGTCATTGAAAGTGTATTCCCCGACATCGAGTCCTTCGCGGAGCTGCTTGCGGTCGGCTTTCTTGACCGCTTCCACAAGTTCCTCGCTGCCGATGTCTTCTTTGGTGAAGCCAAGCCTTTCCAAAATCTTCTCCGCAACCTCATAGCTTTCCGGATGGATGCCCGTCATGTCGAGTTTCTCGTCCCCGTCGGGTATCCTGAGGAAACCATAAGCCTGTTCCAAGGTTTTGGGCCCGATGCCCTTGATGTTCTTCAGATCCTCGCGGTTCTTGAAGCTTCCGTGCTCGTTCCTGTATTCGACAATCAGTTTCGCGCTGCGGGCATTCAGGCCGGAAACCCGCTGCAAAAGCGGCACGGAGGCGCTGTTGAGATTGACGCCAACCTTGTTCACGGCGCTCATGACGACGAAATCGAGGGATTCGCTCAACTTCGATTGGGAGACGTCATATTGGTATTGGCCGACGCCGATCGATTTCGGATCGATTTTCACCAACTCAGCAAGCGGATCCTGGAGCCTTCTTGCAATCGAGACTGCCGATCTTTCCTCAACCTGGAAATCGGGGAATTCTTCGCGCGCAAGCTCGCTGGCGGAATAGACAGAAGCCCCGGCTTCGTTCACGATAACGTATTTCACGTCCTTGTCCGTGAGTTTCAATGTTTCCGCAACGAATGCTTCCGTTTCCCTGCTCGCGGTTCCGTTCCCGATGGCAATCACTTCCACGCCGTATTTGTCGATCAAGCGTAGAACCGTCTCTGCGCTCCTGTCCACGTCTTCTTCTTTGACTTCCGCGCCCTTACGCGTCTGATTCGGGAAAATCACGCCCTTGTCCAGAACCTTCCCGGTCTCATCCACGACAGCGAGCTTGCAGCCGGTTCTGTAGGCCGGGTCGATTCCGAGCGCGGTTTTCCCCTTCAAAGGCGGAGTCAAAAGATAGTTTCTCAGATTTTCCATGAAGACCTGGATTGCCTGGTCCTCTGCCTTTTCCTTCAGTTCGGCGCGGATTTCCCTTTCCACGGAGGGCTTGATCAAACGTTTATAGGCGTCTTCAATCGCCTCCATGACATAGGGAGCGGTGATTGACTCATTGTCCTTGATGACGCGCCGGTTCAAAAAGCGGAGCACGCGCTCGACGTCTTCTTCGATTCCCACCTTGAGCACTTTTTCCGCTTCCCCGCGGTTGAGCGCGAGCACGCGATGGTGTTTGATCGCGCCCACGGGTTCGCAATAATCATAGTACATCTCATAAACCCGTTTTTCGTCGAGTTTCTCGTCGCGGACGGTCGAAACGATGTTCGCATCTCTTTCAAACAAACCCCTGATCCATTTCCGGTAACGGGGATTGTCGGAAACGATCTCGGCAATGATGTCCTTCGCTCCCTGCAAAGCTTCCGTTTCGTCCTTCACGACCAGGCCCTCTTTTTCCAGTTCCTCGGTGACCTCAGCCGTGACATATTTTCTCGCTTCTTCGAGAACATCCCCTTCTTTCGGAAATGAAAGCAGGTAATCCGCAAGCGGCTCCAAACCCTTTCGCTTCGCTTCCGTCGCCCGCGTTTTTCTCTTTTCTTTGTAGGGACGGTAAATGTCTTCCACTTCCGCAAGCTTCGTTGCGTTGATGATGTCCCTTTTTATCTCTTCGGTCAGTTTGCCTTTTTCTTCGATCAGGCGCATGACCGCTTCTTTCCTTTCCGCAAGCTTCTGCCCGTAATCCCATTCCTGGTAAATGGCGCGGATTTGCTCTTCGTCAAGTCCGCCGGTTGCCTCTTTCCGATAACGGGCGATGAAAGGCACGGTTCCCCCTTCCTCGATCAATTTCAGAACCGCCTTGATTTGTGCGATTTTCACATTCTGTTCATCCGAAATCTTTTTCAACAATTGCTCGTTGATGTAATTGTTTTCTACCATTTTAATCCTCCGTTACAACTAATTATGTCTTGGAACCGAGCCGCTCTTTGAGCAGGCTGTGCAGCCGATACAAAACCCAAAGACAGGTTTTCCTGCGTATCTGTTCCCGATTGCCTTTGAATGTTTTCGCTTCCGAAAACGCATCGTCCTCAATCCCGATGGCATAATGGACGAGCCCCACGGGCTTTTCTGGGGTCCCGCCCCCGGGTCCGGCAATGCCGCTCACCGCGATCCGGACCTCCGCTCCGTTCAGCCGACGAAGCCCCGCAATCATTTCCAAAACGATTGCTTCCGAAACGGCGCCGTATTCGGCGAGGGTCCCTTCCCGGACGCCGAGATATTTCATTTTCGCTCCGTCCGAGTAGGTCACGAAACCCTCCTCAAAAACAGCTGATGCGCCGGGCACGTTCACCAACATGGAAGCGAGCATGCCACCCGTGCAGCTTTCCGCAACGCTCACCCGCAAGCCCCCCGCCTTCAGCAAAGCAACGACGGCTCCCTCGATGCTTTCGCCCTCCTCGCTGATGATGTAGTCCCTCATCAACTCTCTGAATTCCGAAAGCGCCTCCCGATGGGCCCTTGCATCCTTGCTTCTGAGCACAAAACGGATCTGCCCTTCTTCGGGATAGCTCGCAAAATTCACTTCTGGATGGGAGCGGTAGAGCCCGCCCAGGTATTCCTCAAACTCCGATTCGCCCTTTCCCATGGCGATGAATTCATTCACGAATTCATCCTCGCCTGATAGTTTCCTCAAAAAGGGCAGGACTTGCGCCCTAAACATCGCTTCCATTTCCCGAAAGGGGCCGACGAGGAAAATGTATGTTTTTCCTCCCTGCTCCACAATCGCCCCCGGTGCCGTTCCCAGTTTGTTTTCCAAAAGCAGGGCTTCCTTCGGGAAATAGAGCTGGCGCAGGTTCGTGTCCGNNAAAACTTCCCCCGAAATGGGCTTCCAGCTTCCCCATATGCTCCTTCCTGAGTTCCGTTTCCAGCCCCAGAAACCCGAAAACGGCCTCCTTGGTGATGTCGTCATGGGTCGGGCCGAGCCCGCCGGTCGTGATCAGAATTTCCGAATCATCCTTTCGGAATGCTTCCAGAATCTTCCCGATCATTTCCGGGTCATCCCCGACGACCGCGCATTTAACAGGCAGAATGCCCAGTTTCGTAAGCTCCCGCCCAAGAAAGGCGGCGTTTTTGTTTTCGATTCTTCCGCGGAGCACTTCGTCCCCGATGTTCAAAATCCAAGCTTTCATGGCCCACCTAGACATTGAAGCGGAAGAAAACGATGTCCCCGTCCTGCATGGCATAATCCCGCCCTTCGGAGCGCATCTTCCCCGCCTCCTTCGCTTTCTGCAAATTCCCGTATTTTTGAAAATCCGCAAAGGCAGTGACTTCCGCGCGGATGAAACCCCGTTCGAAATCCGAATGGATGAGCCCCGCGCATTCGGGCGCCTTCATCCCCCTCCGGAAGGTCCATGCCCGGACTTCCTTCTCATTGTGGGTGAAGAAGGTCGCGAGGCCGAGAAGATCGTAAGCCGCTTTCGTGAGTTTATCCAAGCCGCTTTCGGCAAGGCCCAATTCACCGAGAAAGAGTTCCCGGGATTCCTCGTCCAACTCCGCCAGCTCGGATTCGATTTTTCCGGAAATGACGACGACCCTGCTTCCCTCAGCTTCCGCATGGCGCCTGACCGCCTCAACATGCCTGTTTCCGCCAAGCTCCTCCTCGGAGACATTGCAGACATAAATCATCGGTTTAAGGGTCAAGAAATTATAATGCCTAACCCGCAAAACCTCTTCCGGAAAGAGCCCGAAGTTGCGGTTGCCTTCCTGAAGTTTCTCCTTGATTTTCAGCAGAACTCTGTATTCCGCTTCCAGATCCGGCTCCACTTTCAGGATTGCCTTTTTCTCAATCCTCGGAAGTCTCCGATTGATTATTTCCAAATCCGCAAGCATCAATTCCAGATTGACGATCTCGATGTCGGCGACGGGATCGACCATCCCCGAAACATGAACGATGTCGGGATCTTCAAAACATCTCACCACATGGCAGATGCAGTCGACCTCGCGGATGTGGGCAAGGAATTGATTGCCTAAGCCTTCCCCCCGCGAAGCTCCCTTGACGAGCCCGGCGATGTCCGTAAAAGAAAAAGAGGCGCGGATTATGTTATCCTGTTTAACCGCTTCCGCTAACCGCTCCAATCTTTCATCGCGGACCTCGACGAGGCCGACATTCGGTTCGATCGTCGCAAAGGGATAATTGGCAACGAGGGCGCACGCTTTCGTCACGGCATTAAACAGAGTCGATTTTCCGACATTCGGAAGGCCGACGATTCCTGCGGTCAGACCCATACTTACTCCTTTCAAAGCATCCCCTTAATTATCTTATTTTATCATAAATGCTGTTTTTTTTCCAGAGTTTTTTCGTATGTTTAAAAAACTTCCGCAAACACTATAAACGGAGGTATGTTTATGTACGGAAATCAAAGCGTCAATGAAATTTATGAAGCTTATCTGAAAGCGAGAAACAGCGTCGGCATCGTCAATCTGAGCCATCTGGGTAAATTCCTCGTCTCCGGTCCTTCTTCCTTGGAGATCATCAACCATTGCTCGACCCAAAACAATGAAAAAAGCACGGGCTACTTTACCGTCTTCATGAGGGGAAAAAGATACATAGCGGAAGTGTTGGTCCTCCGCCTGAGCCACTACCGTTATCTCGTCATCGGCGAAGAAAAAGAGAAAATCATGAAACACTTAAAACGGGCGCGCCGGAAATTCCGCTCCTCGGTCATCAGCGACTGCACGCAGGAATATGCTTTCTTTACTTTCCATGGGAACCAGGCCAAAGAATTCTTCCGCGATCTCGATTACCGCTATCTCTACCGGGCAAAAAGGCAAAACTACGCTTATTTCCAACTGCTCGCGCCAAAAAAACACGAAAACTCAGTCATGGAGCATTTCCGCTCCTTGAACTTCAAACCAATTTCCCTTGAAGTAGAAAAAATCTTTTTATATAATAATAATGTCATCCTAAACATCGAAAGGATTCCGAAAGCCTATCGTCTGAGCGTCATCAACGCCCTTTACCCCCTCTCCAACAATGCCAGAATCAAGGACATAAAAATCCGAAAATACGAACTCGAGAAAAACTATCTCGTCTCCAACCGCGACAAAATTTACAACCCCCGCGGTAAAATCATCGGCATCATCCATTGTTCCTACAGGCTTCCGAACAAAAAGAATCCCTTCATCATCGCCTTTTTAAAAAAACCCGCCCAAAGCGTCCCCCTGGTCAGGGTTGGCAAGAACGAAAGCCTGATTAAACCGATCTTCAATTATTAGGAGGAAGAATGCATCGCGAGCTCCTGATCATATCCGAATACGATCCGCAGGACATATTTCAGGGCCTGGACCATCTTTGGTTGCTTCCGCCCCGGCGCCTGCTCAACAAGAACACCGCCGTGCCGGATATAGCGTTCGATTATCTCATTTTTTCCGCTTTGGAAACCTTGGGCGAAGTCGAGGTCCTGACGGACGGAGGGCTCGTCGTCACCAATTATTTCTTCCAAACCAGCCGCGAAAACTTCTTTTGTGTGGGACCGCTCAACGGCAGCAAAATGAGCATTGAAAAACAATACGAAAGGATCAAAGAATATCTAAGGAACCCAATCTGATTGGGTTTTTTTTCTACAATTAGGAAGTTTTTTTCGGGAGAAAATAATTCCGGAAGTGAGAAAATGCGTAAGCTGTTGAAACTGATAAAATATCTTTTTATTTTCACGGTTTTGCTTGTGATTATTCTTGCTGGCGGCTTCATTTATTATTCGAGCCGCTTGGATTATAAAATACCGAAAATTGTGAATGTGGAAGTGTATGACAGGAACGGTGAGAAATTCCTCACTTTAAACAATGCTTCCAAGCAGAACTATGTCCGCCTGGAAGACATCGACCAGGACATCATCGACGCTTTTCTTTCCATTGAGGACAAGAAATTCTATTCCCATAAAGGCATCGACCTGCTCCGCATCGGCGGCGCGCTCCTTGCCAACCTGACCAATAAAGAAATAACCCAGGGCGGATCCACGATCACCCAGCAATACGCCCGGAATCTCTTTCTTTCCAGCTCAAAAAACATCAAAAGAAAAATCGAAGAAATCATGATCGCCATCAATCTCGAGGCGAAATACACCAAGGACGAAATTCTCGAAGGCTACTTGAACTCGATTTATTTCGACCACGGCATTTACGGGATTGAGGATGCCTGCCGCTTCTACTTCAACAAACCCGCAAAGGACGTGACGCTGGCGGAAGCGGCGACACTCGCGGCTATTCCCAAAGGTCCCGTCCATTATTCCCCCATCAACAATCCCGAAAACAACCAGAAGCGCCGGTTCTTGATTCTGGACGAAATGTATGAGGACGGGAAAATCACGGAACTCGAAAACTATTCCGCAAAACAAAAAACTCTTGAATTTTACGGCAAACTCGACCGCATTGAAGATGAAAATGCCCCTTATTACCAGGACCTCGTCATGAAAGAGTTGGAAAAACTAAAAATCTTTGACCACTATGACAATGTCAAGGTCTACACGGGGCTGGATCTCAATTTCAACAGAATCGCCCTCGAAGCAATCAACGACCACTTCCCCGCAGGTTCCGAATTGGAAATCGCGCTCTATGCCTTGGATCCGCAAACTGGGGCGGTCCTGGGCTGCATCGGCGGCCGCGATTACAACTCGTCTGCTTACAACAGAGCAACCATGGCGCTCCGCCAACCCGGTTCCGCCATCAAACCTTTCCTCTATTATGCCGCTTTGGAGCACGGTTTTTCGCCGGCGACGACCTTCAAAAGCACGAAAACAAATTTCTACGTCAACGGGCAAGTCTACGCCCCGACCAATTTCAACGACATCTATCCGGAGCGGGACGTGTCCATGGCCTATGCGATTGCGGTTTCCGACAATATCTATGCCATAAAAACACATCTCTTCCTCGGAACCGAAGTCATGGTCAAAACCTTAAAAGATTTCGGTTTCACGACCCCGATCAACGACAATGTCTCCCTCGCCCTGGGCACGAGCGAAGTCTACCTGAGCGAACTTGTACAGGGTTATGCCCGCTTCGCCAGCCTCGGCAAGGAAGTGAAACCAGCATACATCACAAAAATAGTTGATTCGAAGGGCAAGGTTATCTACGAAAACAAAAATGATTTCAAACAAAAATACAGCAAGGAAAGCACCTTCATTCTCTCCGAAACCATGACTAATGTTTTCGACAACCGTCTCGCGATCAACATCTCCACGACCGGCGCGCAAATCGCCAACAAGCTCACCAGGAAATATGCCGGAAAAAGCGGAACGACCAACACCGACAACTGGATGATCGGTTACAACGCGGACATCGTGCTCGGCGTCTGGACCGGTTATGACAAGAAAAAATTCATCGAAAATTCAGAGGTCCGCTTCATCAAATACATCTGGGCAGATATCATGGAAAACTATCTCAAGGGAAGGGGCGAATGCTGGTATGAGGTGCCGGAAAACGTCATCAGCATCAAAATCAATCCGACGACAGGCCTCATCGCCAAGAAAAACGAATATCGCAAGGACTTGTATTTCAAAGCCGACAATCTTCCCTGGTACATTTTTGGATAAAAAAGGATCTCCGATCCTCATCTGAAAAGTTTCATATTATTAAAAGGTGAAAAATATCTTGACTCCAAACAAGAAAAAGCCAAGACTCAGATATTGTTATGATTACCTTGGCTTTTTTTGTAGTATTTTAGCATGTATAAAAATGATTAGTCAACATCAAAGGTATAATAGTATCCAATATCTCTCCAGTTGCTTCAAGAGTGCTTACCTCAAGCAATACCCGTCAAGGAAATATTCCGTAATGATCCCGTTTGCTTCTTTTCAGTTCTGATTCCTTGGTCATTGTATTTGTAAGTGATGTCGTCATCGCGGAGGCCGACCAAGTTTCTTCCTTCCCAGGTGAAATTTTCAATCAAACCCCGGAAATCGGAGATGCTTATATTGAATGATTATCCGCATTGATGAACCGTCCTGTTCGCGCACATTATCGATGAAACCTTAATAGTAATTGTATTAATATTATAATCTTTCAATTTCTTTTTTCCGATAATACTTAATTGTCTTTAAAGTAGACTTATTGTATTTCAATGTTAGGTAGTGTAAAGTTTTAGTGGGTAAATACAGCATTAGTAAGGATCAGCTATAATTAAGCGCGATTAATTTTTAAAACTTTCTTAGCTGTAAATCCATTTTGGCGAAGCCATGTTTTGAATGTATTCTTTCAAATTTGTGTTATTAGAATCCCTTACCTGCAATCTGACATTGTAATCATAAATCTTCTTGTATTTCATGTTTACAGGAAGCCTTCTGGGTTTCTTTTCTTCCCGGATTGGCTTCCTCCATTCAATAATGTCTTCAATGGTCAATTCATGACCGTTTGCTTTAAGCACTCTCAGCTGCACCAAGTTCTCCAATGCTTTTCTGCTGAATCCTTTGGGTCTTGATGTGAGTCTGCTTGCCAACACATGGGATACATGACCTTCCATGCTGCATGAGGCCTCATATTTCGGATGAAGTTGGTTTTTGATGTATCTGAAATTATTGCGGATGTATCTTACATGTGAGCGGAATTTGTCTGGATCTAATTTGTGTTTTGGGTGTTTTTCGTAAAAGTAAAAATTATTTTTGCACGCTAGGGAATCCCATTACTAAAATAAGCGGCTACATCCCAGGGCTATTTAATTCTAAACTCACAAAACAGCAAATACATTAAGCTTAATTCTTCTTATCTTTGTTTTGTCGAGGATTATACCAAGCGCTTCGGCATCAAACGCCATTGTAAAATCGGTATTGACTACGATTTTGATTTGAAGCGTTCTTCCTTTGAGATGAGTTGTCACATCAACGCTTTCAATGCCTTGGGAGGAATCGACGCGTACGAAGACCATCATCTTCTCTTCAAAAAAATCCTGATTATTGATCCTTTGCAAATCTTCCTCATAAAGGAATATTTTTTTACCAAGCAAGGCTTTGAAATCATCATAATTGTCTGCGAAATAATAATGTTTGTTTTTCTCTGTCCAATGCTCTTCCGGAGCTAGTCCGGCTAAATAGATGATTTCATTTTCAATCGGTTTTGCAGAACAACCAGATAAAATCAACACAGATATGGCGAAAATTAATGCAGCGATGATTTTTTTGTACATTATACAACACCCCTTGCCATAATTATACATTTTTTTTCAATGAAGCAAGGGTTTTTTATATAAATCCGGAATTTCTTCAGCAGGTTTTTCGCCTTTATGAATGATGAATAACAATTTCCCGAGTATTCTCGAACGATGGACTAAGCCGATGTAATTGCTGTCAAAAGAGTTGTGGGCATCTCCTTTAATGTAATAATAATCTTCTTTTATCCTACCTTCTTCAATTCCTTTTATAATGCCAAAATATGCCCCTTCCCAATACCAAAGCTTTCTTCCGTTAATGAGGATGTAATTACCCTCAAAGCGCACCTCATCACCGGGGACACCTATGATACGCTTAAAATTTATCTGATAATCCAAATCCCAGTTCTCCGGATATTTGACTGCCACAACATCATTTCTTTCTACTTTGAAGTCCTGTTGCCAGAAAAACAAGATCGCTTTATTATAGTGATTCGGAGCCATCGAATTGCCGTAGCAGATCATGATTATGAAGAGCGTGCCGAACAAAAAGCAAACAAAAGAACTCAAAAAGGAAAGGACATAGAAGATTTTTCTTCGAATTTTGAAGAGCATCAGGATTATTATGAGTATGCAAAAGAAATGGAAAAGCAACTGCATCCATATGAAATTAATCTTTCCGCGAAAAATGATACCCAAAACCGTGAAAACAAAATAGTAGATGAGAAATGCCAGAACCTTCGGTTTCTTTATCATGCGAATCCCCCTCAAAACATGTTGCTTATAAAAAATGCCGCAAAGAGCGGCATGGAATTAACCATATGACCAAGCCACAGCTCCGTAATCGGTATACAAACCCTGCTTTTTCCCATACCTTTTCACTACGATTTTTACCGTGCCGGCAGAACTTGTCTTCACCCTCAACAATTCACCATTGTTGGAGGAAGATCCGGAAAAGCCTATTCTTGTGTCATTTAAATATATGTACAGATCATAATCCGTAATTGTTCTCGTGCTGCCATTTATCTGACAGAACCAGAATAGCGATGCTGTTATTTCGGTGTCTGCCGGAACATTGAATTGCGCAAGTGTCGCGCCAGTGCCAAGCTGAGCTGAATTTTTGCTGGCTTCAAAGAGGGTAAAATTGTTCACACTGGCCAAGAACTTGCCGATGTCAAGCACACCGGCCCCGGCTTTATTTTCATAACCAGCAAAATATTCCTTTTTATGCTTGAGCATGTCGATGTTTGCTGTTGAGGTCAACAATGCTGCCACCGCTTCAGGATATAATTGCAGGATGGGTTTAGCTTCAAAAGCAAGGGCAATGGCTCCGGTGACCACGGGAGCTGCATAACTTGTCCCTGAATAGGGAAGCGTCTTTCCGGTTATGTAATCAAATTGCCCCGGATCAGGTATCCCATACGGTATTTTCATCTCTCCCGGTGCGACTATGTTTGGTTTTGCGATATTGTAGGGAACGCCATAGGTTGTAAAGCTGGATATTTTTGTTCCGGTTATGTTGGTGCTGCCGACCGTGATGAGATTGTTGCTCAGGCCTGGCGCGCCGATATACTGATTCGAATCATTCCCGGAAGCCGCCACCAAGGTTACGAAATTCTCATAAATAAATTTATCAAAAGCCCGATTGATGGGATTTATCATTTGAGGGTTTGTCTGAAAGACGCCATCATAATCATATTCATAATATAGACCGAAGCTTAAATTTATGAGCGAGACGCCATTGTCAACAAACCATTGCAATTGAGTGATGTTGTTGATGCCGACCATGCTTTGTCCGTCGCCAATGGCTGAGGCAGAATAGATTTTGGATTGTTTTGCCAGACCGCCATTCCCGCAGGCAACATTGGCTACATTGGTTCCGTGTATCGATATTGTATCATTGTCTTTCTTGGTGACGGGCCGCCCGATGAATCCTCCGTTGTTCGTTCTGATGGTGCTTCCGTCAAGGATTCCAACCTTAACATTGGCTCCCGTGAAGGGGAGATTTTCTGCGTTGACAGTATTTAAAACATTTTTGAAATCATATTTCGGATCAATGTCTGCGTGGCTCGGATTCGGGGTTCCCCCTCCGGATGAGCCTCCCGGTCCCCCTCCGCAATACATAGAAAGACATTCAAGAACCCTGTCCACGTGATAAACCGAATAAGCTGTGACTGACTTAACCTCATCGTGAGCAAGAACGTCCATAATGTCTTCGCTCAAATCCCAATACGAATCAATCTCATCTTCCATGTAATGAGAAACAAAGGGCGAAGATACTTCCAATTGATCCTCCGAAAAAAAAAAGGGAAAAGAAGCACTGAAATCTTTTCTCAGTTCAGAGTATTCTGCTTTTAATGCCGAACGATATTCAGCCAACTTCACTTCAACATTCTCATCGGAGACATCATGCAAATATGCATTTGTGAGCAAGTCGATATCGATGTTTTCTTCGAGTTCAATGACCAAACTCGTTCCCATGAATTTTAAATCATTTTCGTCAAATTTTTTATCCTGATACTCATCATATATCAACGCCCCGGCATGCCTGAACTTTTCCAGCGATGGATTTTTCTCCTCGCCAACAAAGAGAAGGAAGGAAGCAAGAAGAAATACAATCATCGCCAATGATGAAAGAATTTTTTTCATATTTCTCCCCTATTCTATTATTATATCCTTAAAGTCAATTTTTTCCAATATGATTCCGATTCTTTGGCCGCTGAAATATTGGCCAAAATCAAATGTGGGATGCAAATTTATCACGAGATTCTTCTTCTCCAAATAAGTGGTGGCTTGCAAATCAATCACGCCGATCGAATATCTGAATTCAATAAAGATGAGCATGTTCTTCTCAAAGAATTCTTCATCAAATCTACCGGGATTGTTCAGGACAATCTTATTGTCTGACAACAGTTCAAAATATTCTTCATGGCTTTCTATAAGAATATAATCAACATTATCCTTGGCTTTTGTTGCGATTTTTGAGTCGAAATCTTTGATCTTAAAAACCTCACATTCAATTTCCTTTCTTGAACTACAGCCGAATAAAGCCAATACAAAAGCAATTGCCATTAAGGACAATAAAATCCCTCTCATCACCAATCACCTAACAAACATAACCGACAAAATAATACTTATAACCATTAAAAATAATGTATGAATTTTGTACATTGTTATAGTTATATATAGTTGCTGTTTTTGGCAGATTTGTTGATTCATCATATTCGAGTGTGGCCGTTACCGTCTTGCCGTTGTCGTTGCTTTTCCAAGTGAATTTTCCCGTGTAAAGATGGTTATCCCAGTAAATGGTGAAAGCCGTCCGCTCTTTGTCTTGGTCATAGATCGTGACATATTCATGGCGGGAATCCTGATGCACATACTTTTTCCAACAATCCTTGCCCTCGGGATTGGGAATGATCGTTTCCGGATCCTTGGGCGGGTCTACAGGCACGGGTTTGCCGCCGCCGGAACACGCAGCTAAGAAAACAAACACAAACACCAGCAATGCAAACAAAATCCTTTTCATATTACTCCCCCTTTATTTTTTTTACCTTTCAGGCATTTCATTGATATATTATTCAGAAAAAGCAATATTTCGTTTTTTTGAAACACCGAAAGCCAATCATATTATAACGCTTTTCTAGTGCCGAATTTTGTAGAATTTTGGAAGCAAAACTTTGGGAATAAGCATAAAATTTGATAACAAATATATAATCGAAGACATTTTAATAACAAAAAAAGCATTCGGATCAACCGAATGCCGTTTTTGTTCTAAGGCTTAAAATATTATCTCAATCTCTATGATCTTGCCTTCACGCAAAACCTCAAATTTCAGCTTGGAGCCGGAACCGGCGATCATTTTGTCCAGTTCGGATCTGAGATCCAGAGTTTTCTTCAGCTCCCGGGAATTGGCGGAAAGGATGATGTCTCCTGGTCGGAGGCCTCCCTGCGCCGCTTTGCTTCCGGGAACGACCTCAATCACATAAATTCCGTAAGTCACCCAATCCGGAACCGGGTATTGGGGATCGGGTCTATCCAAAAGATCCCTCACGGTTATGCTGGTGACGCCGAGAACGGCTCGTGTCGGGACCTCTCCCTTCTCGAGATATTCAAGAAGGCCGACGACGATGTGGCTCGGTATCGAAAAGCCCATGTTGTCAATCTCAGTGGAAGCAAATTTCAAGGTATTGATACCGATGATTTCGCCCCTCAGATTGAGAAGGGGGCCGCCGCTGTTTCCGGGGTTGATCGCGGCATCATGCTGGATGTATTCGGGTTCCCAATCGTTGATGCCGTCGCCGTCCGTGTCATCCGGAATGTAGCGTTTCGGATGGGAAACGATGCCGTGCGTCGCGGAAGATGAATATTCGAATCCGGAAGGATTCCCGAGCGCAATGACATGTTCGCCCGATTGCAGATCGCTCACATCCGCAAATCTCAAAGGTCGGAGATAGCGGTCATGCGCAAAGTGGATCACCGCAATGTCGACCTTTTCGTCGTATTGGATGAGTTCGGCGGGAACTTCTTCATCGATGTCATGGAGATATATTTTGACGGCATCGGAGCCGACGATGACGTGCTTGTTGGTGACAAGATAATAATGGTAGAGTTTCACGTCTCCGAAACCCTCCAAATCATCGCGGTCATGAATCATGCTTCCGTCCTGCAACTCAAACAATACTTTATATATGACACCGCTGCCGATTGATTTTTTCGTCAAATGTTTGTTTCCGGCTTGGTCCGAAACATATTGGTAATTCGCGACTCCGAAGACGGAATTCTTCGTCGCCGCGATGACCTGTTTAAAAGCCTCGCTCCAATTATCCAAGTCAATTTCATAATTCCGCACTTCAATTTCCAAACTTGCCTGGGCGCCGCCATGTTGCGAGACCGCGGTGATCGTGGCGTTGCCCGCTCCCACCGTTCTTACAATCCCTTCCTCATCGACGGTTGCCACGCTTTCGTCGCTGGAAGCATAGGTCGCGTCATTGAGCGCCCCCCGGGGTTCGGTCAGAACTCTGAGCCGGACTTCCTCCCCGACTTCCAGTATCTCACGCATTTTCAGAACAATGCTTTCGGGATTGCCGCTCCGCGGAAGGACTTTGAGGCTCACAGTATCGGTGACGGAACCGCTGCTGGCGGTGATGTTCACCGTTCCCGGTTGCTTTCCGAAAACGCGGCCGTTGTTGTCCACGCGGGCAATTTCTTCGTTGTCGGAAGACCAGATGATTTTCGGTTCCGCGTTTTCCGGTTCCAGTTCAAACTCGAGTTTATGGTATTCGTCAACATATATTTCCACGCCTACCTCAAGCCTGATTGAGGTTGCGGAAACGTACTCTTCAAAAACCGTGATGTAAATGTGTCCGGACACGGAGGACGCCGTGGCGGAGATTTTCACTCTGCCTTCTTTCACGCCCGAGACGGTCCCCTCTTGGTTCACTGTCGCGATTTCGGGATCGTTCGATTCCCAGGTGACCGTCTGCGGAGCGTCTTCCGGATAGACGACCGCTTCAAGTTGCAAGGTCTTTCCGACCATCACCGCACGGAGATTGTCCACCGATTTTATCGAAACCGCCGTTGGTTTGACGCTTCCGTTGACCTCTTCGTTCTTGCAGGAAACCAAAAACAGCGAACTGAACAATACCAGGATGACTGCTAATATTCTCCTCATCATAAACTCCAACCTTTCATTTGAATTTTACTTGATCCTGTCCAAAAATTCTTTGACTCGATTCGAAGGAATGGCAAAACCCATGTTTTCATAGATGTTTTCTTTGTCCTTTTCCTTATCCGGGCTCACAAGTTTCAATGTGTTGATGCCGACGACTTCGCCGTTCAAATTTATCAGGGCGCCGCCGCTGTTCCCGCTGTTGATCGCGGCATCATGCTGAATGTAGGCCGCATTTTTTCCCCTCTTGTCTGTGATGTAGCGCAGGGGGCCGGAGACGATTCCGAAAGTCACGCTGCTGTGAAAATCATGCCCGGCCGGATTTCCGATCGCAAGCACAAAACTGCCGATTCGCAGTTTGTCTGAGTCTCCGAAACGGAGGGGCTGGATGTATCCGGAATATTTGAACCTCAAAACCGCCAAGTCGACATCGTCTTCCTTGTCCACGAATTCCGCCCTAATCTCTTCTTTTCCTGGTCCGAGATGGATTTTTACATTCAATTTTTCCATCTCCAATTGGCCGTTTTCGTTCTCCAAAACATGCCTGTTCGTTACCACATGATATACATAGTTTTTCACCTGATCGCTTTCGAGCGTTTCTTCGCAATTGCTTTCGACGGTGCCGTCCCGCATTTCCGCGGCGCATTCATAGACGACCCCGCTTCCGGTATGCTCCAAGACTTCCTGAAGGAAGCTGGTGCGGTATTTGCTGATGCCGACGACAGAATGCCGCGCAAATTCCGAAACCTCGATCACGGCTTCTTCCAACGTCGTGATGCTGATTTCGCCGACATTATAGGTCTTGTTGTAAATTTCGTTTACGGCCACTTGGTTGCAGCCCGAAAGCAATAAAAGCAAGAGCAATGTCAAAAAGAATTTTTTCATAGGCAACCTCAAATCTTAAATAAATTCCGGGCATTTTGATACAGGATGTCTGCAACAACTCCGGCATTCATTCCTTTTATTTCTGCAATCTTCTCAACCACATATTTAACATACGCGGGTTTGTTCAATTTTCCCCGATGGGGTTCGGGAGTGAGATAGGGACCGTCGGTTTCGGTCAAAAGATGTCGCAGGTCGATCGCATTCACGACTTCCTTAAGGACGCGCGCGTTCTTAAAGGTCACGACGCCCCCAATTCCCAAATAATACCCCAGCTTCACAAATTCAACCGCCATTTCCGGGCTGTACGGAAAACAGTGGAGAACGCCGGGGATTTTTTCTTTCAAAACATTGTATGTGTCCTGCGCGGCTTCGCGGCTGTGTACGACAACCGGGAGATTTGCCTTCCGCGCGATGGCGATCTGCTTTTTGAAGAATTCAATCTGTAGATCGCGGTGGGTTTTGTCCCAGTAGTAGTCGAGCCCGATTTCACCCACGGCGACGACCTTTTCCTCCCCAAGCAGGGGCTCAAGCCACCCCAGACTGTCCCCCTTATGGACTTCGGAAGGATGCAATCCGACAGCGGCGTAACAGGCATCGTATTTGTGCGCAAGCTCCACGGCTTTCACGCTACTCTTCCGGTCATAGCCGGAGATGATCATTTTCGAAACGCCAGCTGCCAACGCTTCTTCTATGACTTCATCCAGGATTTCCTGGTATCTTGCGTCGTTCAGGTGAATGTGCGTGTCGACAATCATATTATACACCTTTTCCAAGATAATATATTCATATTATACCACATTCATTGCCCTTATGTGCCATTCTGCAAAATTTTCTGGTAAGCGATTCTTTTATTGTGAACGGTGGTTCTTTTCAGATAAATCACGCCGCATCTTTCATATCCCCATGAAGCCAGCAGATGCTGCATGATCAGGTTTTCCTCCGCCGTGTCGCACCTGAGGTTCCGGATGCCATTTTCCCGCGCCACCTCTTCCGCAAACCCCATCAGTCTTTTTCCGATTCCCCGCCCGCGCGCGGAGACTGCCAGATTGTGAATGGCATAATAGGGTTCGTCGTTCAGCCAGGAACCTTCGAAGATCTCTGCGTAGTTTTCGTCCCTTCCGCTGATCAAAGAAACGATCCCCAAAATTTCTCCCGCTTCCTCATAGACATAGAGAACGCCCCTATCAATATCCCGGACAAAAACTTCCCAGAAAGGGTAGCCGTCCTGCCATTGGAGGGAACCGGAGGTCTTGATGAAGGCACGCGCCGATGCGGCGACATTCTCGATTGCGTCAATGTCAAGATGTGTAGCTTTTCTGATCATAATTCACCTTAATTATATGTATTATAGCATTTTTTTTAAGAAAAAAAAAGGCAAAGCTTGTGCTTTACCTTCCATTGAGCCAAGATTACTTAATGATCTTCGTTACGTGTCCGGCACCGACTGTGCGTCCACCTTCGCGGATCGAGAACTTCGTTCCGACTTCAATCGCGATCGGGTAAATCAAGGAGACTTTGAGAGCGGCGTTGTCGCCGGGCATGACCATTTCCGCGCCTTCGAGAAGTTCGATGACTCCTGTGACGTCAGTTGTGCGGAAATAGAACTGCGGGCGGTAGTTCGAGAAGAACGGAGTGTGGCGTCCGCCTTCTTCTTTGGTGAGAACGTAAACTTGCGCTTCAAAGATCGTATGGGGTGTGACTGTTTTCGGTTTCGCAAGAACTTGTCCGCGTTCGACTTCGTCGCGTGTGATGCCGCGGAGGAGCGTTCCGATGTTGTCTCCCGCTTCAGCCTGATCAAGGAGCTTACGGAACATTTCGACGCCGGTGACAACGGTGGAGAGTGTCGGTCTGATACCTACGATTTCAACGGGGTCTCCGACTTTGACTGTTCCGCGCTCGACTCTTCCGGTGGCGACGGTTCCGCGTCCGGTAATCGTGAAGACGTCTTCAACAGGCATCAGGAAGGGTTTGTCGACTTCGCGAGTCGGTGTCGGGATGTAGGCATCCACCGCTTCCATCAAATCGAGAATCGCTTTTTCAGCATCCGCATCGCCTTCCATGGCTTTCAGAGCCGAACCTCTGATAACGGGAACTTCGTCTCCGGGGAAGTCATATTCACTCAGAAGCTCGCGAACTTCCATTTCGACGAGTTCGAGCAATTCTTCGTCATCGACCATGTCGCATTTGTTTAAGAAGACGACCAGACGGGGAACTCCGACCTGGCGGGCCAAGAGGATGTGCTCGCGAGTCTGAGCCATCGGACCGTCAGTCGCTGCGACGACAAGAATCGCGCCGTCCATCTGCGCGGCGCCGGTGATCATGTTCTTGACATAGTCGGCGTGGCCCGGGCAGTCGACATGGGCGTAGTGACGGTTGGCTGTTTCGTACTCGACGTGGGATGTGTTGATGGTTATTCCGCGCGCTTTTTCTTCCGGAGCGCTGTCAATTTGTTCGTAAGAGAGTACCTGAGAAAGACCTTCTTTAGCCAAAATGCGTGTGATGGCAGATGTCAGAGTGGTTTTTCCATGGTCAACGTGACCGATAGTACCGATATTAACATGGGGTTTTGTACGCTCAAATTTAGCTTTTGCCATTAAAATTTCCTCCTAATACTTTTATATAGATATATTTTATAATAAAATTTTCATTTTTGCAAGCAATAATGCACAAATTATGATGTTTGCTTCTTAATAATCGCTTCCGCAATCTGTTTCGGACATTCCTCATAACGCGTAAACTGCATCGTGTAAACGGCCCGGCCCTGCGTGTTGCTGCGGAGAGCCGTCGCATAGCCGAACATTTCCGACAGGGGCACCAACGCCTTCACAATCTGCACGTTTCCATGGCGGTCCTGTCCCTCAATCCTGCCGCGGCGGCTGGTGAGGTCGGCGATGACATTGCCCAGGTATTCATCGGGGGTCGTGACCTCGACCTGCATAATCGGCTCCAAAAGTACGGGATTGCATTTATGTTTCGTTTCTTTGAAAGCATAGCTTGCTGCGATTTCAAAAGCGATTTGGCTCGAGTCAACCTCATGGTACGAACCGTCGAAGAGAGTCGCTTTCACGTCGATGGTTTCGTACCCGGCAAGATTCCCGGAGAGAAGCGCATTATCCAGACCCTTCTTGACGGCCGGGATGTATTCCTTCGGAACCACGCCGCCGACAATCGCATCCACAAACTCAAAACCCTTGCCGGGGTTCGGCTCAAAACGAATCCATACATCCCCGTATTGGCCGCGCCCGCCGGTCTGGCGGACGAATCTGCCTTGGATTTCGGCGGACTTGGTGATCGTCTCCCGGTATGAAACCTGCGGCTCGCCGACATTGGCTTCGACTTTGAATTCCCGGCGCAATCTGTCGACGATGATTTCCAGATGGAGTTCGCCCATACCGGAAATGATCGTCTGCCCGGTTTCTTTGTTTACATAGGTTTTGAATGTCGGATCTTCTTCCGCCAAGCGCAGGAGCGCGGTCCCCATTTTGTCCTGGTCCTGTTTGGTCTTGGGTTCGATGGCGACGGAAATCACGGGCTCGGGAAAATTCATCGCCTCAAGCACCGCGAAATGCGCCTCGTCGCAGAGGGTGTCCCCCGTGGTCGTTTCCCGCATACCGACTGCGGCGGCGATTTCCCCGGCAAAGACTTCCTTGACTTCGTCGCGGTGGTTGGCATGCATCTTCAGGATGCGGCCGATCCTCTCTTTCTTGCCCTTGTTGGCATTGAGGATGTAGGAACCCGACTTCAAAGAGCCCCTGTATACCCTGAAGAAAGTCAGTTTTCCGACATAGGGATCGGTCATGACTTTGAAGGCAAGGGCAGCAAAGGGACCTTCGTCCTCGGATTTGATGATGACTTCCTCGCCCTTTTTGTTTGTTCCTCTGATGTCGGGAACCTCGGGCGGGCTCGGAAGATAATCGACGACAGCGTCAAGCAAGAGTTTCACGCCCTTGTTTTTGAACGCCGTCCCGCAGAGCACCGGGAAAAACTTCACCGTCAGCGTCGCTTTTCTGATGGCTCTTTTCAAAATTTCCGGCTTGATTTCTTCGCCTTCGAGATAGAGCGTGAGCACTTCGTCATCGAAATCCGCCAGCGCGGAAATGAGTTCTTCCCGCCTTGCCAACGCTTCTTCCCTCATCTCTTCAGGAATCGGGACTTCTTCGAATTCCTCGTGCAGGTCGCCCTCGAAACGGTAAGCCTTCATTTCAACAAGATCAATAATCGCATGAAAATCGGCCTCCGCTCCGATCGGAAGTTGGATCGGTTGCGCATTCGCTCCCAAACGCTTCCTCAGACTCTCGCAGGAAAAATCAAAGTCCGCTCCGGTCTTATCCATTTTATTAACGAAAACAATTCTCGGAACATGATACTCGGTGGCCTGCCGCCAAACCGTTTCCGTTTGCGGTTCGACGCCTGCCTGAGCGTCGAGCACGGCAACGGCCCCGTCAAGTACCCTGAGCGAGCGGCTGACTTCAACAGTAAAGTCCACATGGCCCGGGGTGTCGATGATGTTGATCATACAATCTTTCCAAAAGGCTGTAGTAGCTGCTGAAGTTATCGTTATACCGCGTTCCTGCTCTTGTTCCATCCAGTCCATCGTCGCTGCCCCTTCATGTGTCTCTCCCATTTTATGTATCTTTCCGGTATGAAACAGCACACGTTCGGTAACAGTCGTTTTGCCGGCATCAATGTGAGCCATGATCCCGATGTTGCGGACTTTGCTTAAGGCTTTATCACGTGGCATAACTTAACTCCTGCTTACCATGAATAATGAGCAAATGCCTTGTTCGATTCCGCCATCTTATGTATGTCATCGCGTTTTTTGACTGCGTTTCCGACGCCGTTGGCGGCATCGATAATCTCATTCGCTAATCTTTCTTCCATGGTCTTTTCCTTACGCAGACGAGCATACTGGGTCAGCCAGCGCAAGCAAAGCGTCATTTTCCGGTCGGGTCTGACTTCTACCGGTACCTGATAGTTCGCGCCCCCGATTCTGCGGGCCCTAACTTCAAGCTGGGGAGTGATGTTGGCCAGGGCTTCGTTAAAGACATCGAGTGCCGGACGCCCCGTTTTCTTTTCAACTATTTCAAAGGCATTATATAAAATCTTTTGAGCAAGGCCTTTTTTTCCGTCTTGCATGATGTTGTTTATGAGTTTTGTCACGATCGGCGAACCATAGATCGGGTCGGGCAAAACTTTTCTCTTTGGAACATGTCCTTTCCGTGGCATGTTAATCCTCCTTTCGTATCTTTTGAATTAATCTTCTTTCTTAGCGCCGTATTTGCTGCGGCCTTGTTTGCGGCCTTCGACGCCGGTCGCGTCCTGAGTGCCGCGGATGATGTGGTAGCGCACGCCGGGCAGGTCCTTGACGCGTCCGCCGCGGATCAAAACGACGCTGTGTTCCTGCAATCTATGGCCGATGCCGGGAATGTAGGCTGTCACTTCATATCCGTTGGACAAACGCACGCGCGCGTATTTGCGGATGGCCGAGTTGGGTTTCCTGGGTGTCATCGTGGTAACCCTGGTGCATACGCCCCGCTTCTGCGGAGAATTGACCTTTCTGTAGGTTTTTTTCAGGGTGTTGTAGCTGATCCCAAGATGGGGAGACTTCGTCTTCCGCACCTTCGACCGACGCGACTTTCTTACCAATTGGTTTATTGTAGGCATTCTCGTGTTCTCCTTTCTTCGTTATTACCACAGTTCCGGGTGTTTCAATTATTCCTAAAATTAAGTTTTGGCTTGCCCAAAACTTAATTTCAATTTACGCCATATTATACAATTTTTTGGGGGATTTGTCAAATGGAAAAGCTATTCTTTTTTGCTTTCATTGACATGATAACTTGCATCGACGATTCCCGTGCCTGCGGGTATCAGACCGCCGATGATGATGTTCTCTTTCAGGCCTTCCAAAGTGTCCTTCTTGCCGCGGATTGCGGCCTTCGTCAAGACGCGCGTCGTCTCCTGGAAGCTTGCCGCGGAGAGGAAGGAATCGCTCTTCAGGGAAGCCCTGGTGATGCCGAGGAGCACCGATCTCACAATCGGGACGTCCCGGTCCTTCCCCAGGCAGGTTTGGATGATGTCGTAGAGTTCGCTCTTGGATATCATCGTTCCCGGCAGCAGATCGGTTCCGCCCTCATGCACGATGAAAACCTTCTGCAGCATCTGCTTGATGATGATTTCAATGTGCTTGTCGGCAATCTCAACCCCTTGGGAACGGTAGACCTTCTGGACTTCTTTCAGAATGTACTCTTCGACGCGTTCCACCGTCGAAACTTTCAATAGTTCCTTCGGATGGACCAAACCCTCTGTCAGACGGTCCCCAGCCTGCACAAAGTCCCTCTCTTTCACAAGCAGCGTTTTTCCGCTGTCGGTGAGATAGGTCTTCTCCTCGTTATTGTGTCTGTTGGTGATCTTGATTTCGTAGCGGTTGTCGCGCTCTTCCCTGATTGAAGTGACGACACCGTCAATCTCGGTGATGAGCGCTTTGCCCTTGGGTTCGCGCGCTTCAAAAAGCTCCTGAATCCGGGGCAGACCCTGCGTGATGTCCTCTCCGCCGGCAACACCGCCGGAGTGGAAGGTCCGCATCGTCAGCTGCGTTCCCGGTTCACCGATCGACTGTGCGGCGATGATGCCCACTACCTCGCCCTTTTCGACGATTTCCCCGGTCGAAAGGTCGAAACCGTAGCATTTGACGCAAACGCCGTTATGGCAGTCGCAGGTAAGAAGCGTGCGGATCCAAACTTCCCTGATGCCGCGGTCGATGATGGTCTGCGCGATGTCCTCGGTGATGTAAGTCCCGCGGGCAGCGAGCACTTCTCCCGTTTTCGGGTCGACGACATCCTTGCTTGCAAATCTTCCCGCGATGCGTTCCAGCAGGTTTTCGATCTTCGTGATCCGTTTTGTACAATAGACTTCCTTGATCCCCGCTTTCACGATGCTTTCCGCTAGCTCTTCCGATATCAGCCTGTTCCTGTCCGCGATGAGTTCCCTCGTCCGCGGATGGAAGAGTTTTTTGCTTAAGTAGTTGCCGACGAGTCTGTTTCGGAAATGTTGCAAAAGGTTTTCCGTGCAGGGAACTTCTTTAATTCCCGCCGCGATGATTCTGGCTGCGACTTCCTCGGTAATGAGGCTGCCTTTTTCCACAACCAAATCCGCGGCAGAAATTTTCTTGCTCGCATGAGCGCCCGGGACCGCATCCGCCGCCTTCAGGCATTCAACTTCCTTGATGTTGGCATTCACAATCTGGGCGATGGCATCTTCCGTGATTTCCTCGTTCTCGGAAACGATGGTTTTGCCGGTTCTGGGATGCACCACTGTCTTCAAAGCCCTGGCGCCCAGGAGTCTTTCTTTGGCGACATCAATCAGGTATACGTGGTCATCATTTTCGTCAACTTCCACAAGCTCCGTAATGGGCATGCCCTTGTCAGTGCCGCAGTCGTCGATTTTAATCGTCACGTCCTGGCTGACGTCAACCAGGCGGCGCGTGAGATAACCGGATTCCGCGGTTTTCAGGGCAGTGTCGGTCGAACCCTTGCGGGCACCGTGCGTGGAGTTGAAGAACTCCGACATCGTGAGGCCTTCGCGGAAGGAAGAGCGGATCGGAATGTCCATCGCTTCGCCCGTCGGTTTTGCCATCAGCCCCCGCATTCCCGAAAGCTGGACGAAGTTCGAAATGTTACCGCGGGCACCGCTGTCGCTCATCATGTATATGTGGTTGGACTTAAACTTTTCCGCAACCTCATTTTTGATTTTTTCTTCAAGTTTTTCCCTCGCTCTGGTCCAGACCTCGATGACCTTTTTCTTTCTCTCATCCTTGGTCATGAAGCCCCTGCGGTACCGTTTATCGTATTCCGCGACCATTCTGTCGGCTTCATCCAGAATTTCCTGTTTCCCTTCAACAACCTCAATGTCGGAGAGGGCAACGGTGATTCCGGAAACCGTGGAATATTTGAAGCCGAGACCTTTCATCTTATCGAGAGTTTTCGAGGTTTCCGCAAGTTTAAACTTCTTGAACACTTCCGCAATCACCGTGCTTAAGAATCGCTTCTTAAACGGGTGCGGGGAAGGAATCTTTTTGATGTATTCTTTCAGGGTTTCTCCGGGCTTGAGATCCCGGGGAGAAACCAGGTATTTGTCAAGTCTGCCGTTGACGAGGTTTTCCGTCGTCGCTTCGTTGATGAAAGGAATGTAGGGCTCTTCCTTGGGGAAAATGGTGTTGAAAATGATCTTCCCGTAGGTCGTGACCAGGTATTTCCGTTTCTGCTCTTCGAGCCAGGTAGGATATTCATCGTCCGGAATCCCGTATTCCTTCTTGTCGAAAAGGCGGGAATTGTAAATGGCCTTAACCGGCAGGAGGATCCGGGTATGGAAGCCGATCTCTTTGTTTTCATAGGCAAGCTCGACTTCGCCCAGATCCTTGAAGACCCGGCCGTTCCTTTTGTCCTCGTCATCTTCGATTGTTAGGTAATAGTTCCCCAAAACCATGTCCTGCGAAGGCGTGACGATCGGTTTTCCGTCCTTCGGAGCGAGGATATTTTTGGAAGCAAGCATCAGAACGCGCGCTTCCGCCTGCGCCTCTTCCGAAAGCGGAACGTGCACGGCCATCTGGTCGCCGTCAAAGTCGGCGTTGAAAGCGGGCGTGACCAGGGGATGGAGCCTGATCGCCTTCCCTTCCACTAGCTTCGGCTCAAAAGCCTGAATGCCGAGCCTGTGCAGGGTCGGAGCCCTGTTCAGAAGCACGGGGTGCTCGACGACGATTTTTTCCAACTCGGTCATCGCCATCGGGTCGCCGGCTTCGATCATTTCCTTCGCTCGCTTGATGCTGATCTTATTGATGATTTCCGGATTGTCGGCATCTTTTTTGATCAGCGCGTTGATGATGAAAGGCTTGAAGAGAATCAAAGCCATTTCCCGGGGAATCCCGCACTGGTACATCTGCAATTCCGGGCCGACGACGATGACGCTCCGACCGGAATAGTCGACGCGTTTCCCAAGCAGATTCTGGCGGAATCTTCCCTGCTTTCCGCGCAGCAAATCCGAAAGCGACTTCAGGGGCCTGTTCCGCTCCACGACAACCTTCCTGTTCTTCTTGCTGTTGTCAATCAGAGCATCAACCGCTTCCTGCAGCATCCGTTTCTCGTTTTTGGTGATGAGGCCGGGCGCGCGCTGTTCGTATTGCTTCTTCAGGCGATTGTTCCTGTTCAAAATTCTTCTGTAGAGATCGTTCAAATCGGTGGTCGCGAAGCGTCCGCCGTCGAGCTGAACCATGGGACGCAAATCCGGCGGCAGCACGGGGATGACATCCATGACCATCCATTCGGGCTTGTTTCCGGATTTCGCGAAGGCCTCGACGACCTCCAAGCGCTTGATGATTTTTTCCCTTCTCGCCTTCGTTGCCTTAAGCAATTCCGCCCTGAGTTCCTGGCTGGTTTCCTCCAAATCCAGTTCCTGCAGGAGTTTCTTAATCGCTTCGGCTCCGGTCAGCGCGCGAAAACGCGCGGGACCGTATTCCCTCTGCATATAACTGTATTCCTGTTCGGTCATGATGTGCCCTTTTTGGAGACCCTCGATCGTGCCCGGATCGGTCACGATGTAGGAAGCGAGGTAAACAATGTCTTCCACATCCCGGGTCTTCATGTCAAGCAAAAGGGCGATTTTCGAGGGCGTGTTCTTCAAAAACCATGTATGGACGACCGGGGCGGCGAGTTCTATGTGCCCCATGCGTTCGCGGCGCACTTTGCTTTCTGTGAGTTCGACGCCGCAGCGTTCGCATCTATTGTTTTCGCCCTTGGGAACCCGTCTCGACTTCCCGCAAGCGCATTGGTAATCCTTTGTCGGACCGAAGATGACTTCGCAGAAGAGTCCGTCGCGCTCCGGTTTCAAGGTTCTGTAATTGATGGTTTCATGCTTTTTGACTTCACCGTGGCTCCAGCTCCTGATTTCTTCCGGAGACGCGATACCAATTTGCATGTATTTATATTTTTTCAATTTATCACCCCATAAATTCAGCTCGATTTCCTCGCCATCATCGTCGCCTGTCCGATATCTTCCACAAGACTCTTGTTCGCGACATCTTCTCCGGTTTCGTTGTCGATCAGTTTCACGCTCAACCCCAAACCCTGCAGCTCTTTTACAAGCACCCGGAAGGATTCGGGAATGCCCGGATTCGGAATCGGCTCGCCGTCAACGATCGCTTTGTAAACCTTGTTTCTGCCGACGATGTCATCCGACTTAATCGTGAGCATCTCCCTAAGCGTGTAAGCCGCACCGTATGCCTCGAGCGCCCAGACCTCCATCTCCCCGAAGCGCTGGCCGCCGTTCTGCGCTTTTCCGCCCATCGGTTGCTGCGTGACGAGGGTGTAGGGTCCTTCGCTCCTGGCATGGATTTTGTCGTCAACCATGTGCACGAGCTTGATCATGTACATGTAGCCGACGGAAACGCGGTTGTCAAAACGGTCGCCGGTGCGCCCGTCCCACAAATATGTTTTTCCGTCAAGTTTTTCGTTTCTCAGATTCAAGAGTTGCTTGGTTTTGTCCTTGATCTTTTCTTCCAGGAGCGCCTTCGCTTTCTTGTCCTTCAAGCCCTTCAAATCGGCTTCGAGTTTGCGAAGCTCATCCTGGATTTTCGCGATTCTGCTCTCGCGGACTTCCTTCATGATTTCTTCCAAATCGCTCGGTTCAACGCCGTCAAAAACCGGCGAAGCAATGTAACAACCGAGCTCTTTGGCGGCCATGCCGAGGTGGAGTTCCAAGACCTGGCCGATGTTCAGACGCGAAGGAATGCCCAGCGGATTGAGCATGATGTCGACCGGGGTCCCGTCCTCCATGTAGGGCATGTCTTCGACGGGAAGAATCCGGGAAATGACGCCCTTGTTGCCGTGGCGGCCGGACATCTTGTCACCTTCGGAAATCTTCCGCTTCTGGACGATGTAAACCCTGACGACTTCGTTCACGCCAGGGGGCAATTCCGCCCCTTCCTTGCGTTTAAAATGCTCGATTCTGTGGACGATGCCCCCGCCCCCGTGGGGAACACGAAGGGAAGTGTTGCGCACGTCTTTGGAACTGTCGCTGAAGAGGGCGGCGGAAAGCCTTTCTTCCGGAGTCGGCTCGGTCTGGCCCTTCGGCGTGACCTTTCCTACCAGAATGTCCCCTTCTTTCACTTCCGCGCCGAGGCGCACGATGCCGTTCTCATCAAGATTGGCCAGCGCGCTCTTGCGGTCATTCTCCAAATCCCGGGTGATTTCTTCCTTCCCGAGTTTCGTGTCGCGGACCTCGACCTCATATTTTTCGATGTGGATCGAGGTGTAAACATCGTCCCGGACGAGCCTTTCGCTCATCACAATCGCGTCTTCGTAATTGTATCCGTTCCAAGTCATGTAGGCGACGAGGACATTTCTGCCGAGAGCGAGCTCGCCCTGATCCATTGAAGGACCATCGGCCAAAACATCGCCCACCTTCACCTTTTCGCCCCTGCGGACGAGGGGTACTTGGTTGATGCAGGTCGAATGGTTGGAACGGTTGTATTTCATCAATATATGTTCCCTGACTTTGCCTTCCTTCGTGCGGATAAGAATTTTCTTCGCATCCACATATTCGACGACGCCTTCCACATCCGCAATCAAGGCGGTCCCGGAGTCGTGCGCCGCTTTGGCTTCCATTCCGGTCCCAACCAAAGGCGCTTCGGGCTTGAGCAGGGGAACCGCCTGCCGCTGCATGTTCGCGCCCATGAGCGCCCTGTTGGCATCGTCATGCTCAAGGAAGGGAATGCATGCGGTCGAAACGGAAACAATCTGTTTCGGGGAAACGTCCATCAGATCGATTTTTTCGCGGGAAACTTCGATCGTGTCGCCCCGATGACGGGCGATGACGATGTCATCGGTCACTTCCATGTTTTCGTTGACGGTGACATTCGCCTGGGCAATGTAGTATTCTTCTTCCCTGTCAGCGGTGAGGTAGACGATCTCCTCGGTGACGATCGTTTTCCCCTTTTCCTGTTTCACAACCAAATAAGGCGTTTCAATGAAACCGTACTGATCGACCCGCGCGTAAGTCGCAAGCGAGTTAATCAAACCGATGTTCTGACCCTCGGGAGTCTCGATCGGGCAAATGCGTCCGTAGTGGGAAACATGCACGTCGCGGACTTCAAATCCGGCCCGGTCGCGGGTGAGGCCGCCGGCACCGAGCGCGGAAATTCTCCGCTTATGGGTCAATTCCGAAAGCGGATTGATTTGGTCCATGAATTGGGAAAGCTGGCTGCTTCCGAAAAATTCGCGGATTGAAGAAGTCAGCATCCTGATGTTGATCAAATTCTGGGGGATGATGTTCTTATTGTCGCTCGAAGTCGACATCCGGTCGCGGACATTCTTTTCTAATTTCGTCAGCCCGATCCGGAATTGGTTCTGCAACAATTCACCGATCAAACGGAGGCGCCGGTTCCCGAGATGGTCGATGTCATCGGTCTTCCCCAGACCTTCGTGGAGATTGATGAAATAGCCGACGGCTGCCAATATGTCGGAAAGAGTGATGTGCGTGACGGTTTGATTTTGGTCGTTTCCGACCAACTTCACGGTTCTTTCCTCGCCGTTCTTGTCTTTATAGCCCACTTCAAGGATTTCCAACACCACGGAATTGCCCTGAAGCATCTGTTCATATTCTTTTTTGACACGGAAGAGATGTCTGTTTTCTCTCAGACGGTTGAAAACATCCTTGCTGATGACCGTTCTCGCGGGGAAAACCACTTCCCCCGTTTCTGGATCGGCAAGATCGGCCGCCAGCCAGCATCTGTCAAAGCCGATGTGAAGAATGCGGTCGAGAACGTCCAGCTTCTTGTTGACTTTATAGCGCCCGACGCTCGCCAAATCATAGCGGCGGTTATCGAAGAGGCGCCCCGCCAGATAATTCCTGGCATTTTCCGGGGTAGCCTTTTCGCCGGGACGGAGTTTTTCATAGAGCTGTTCCAGAGCATCGTCAGCACCGAAGGTTTCGTCCTTTTCGAAAGTGTTCATCATGAAGGTGCTGTTGCCGTAGAGGTCGACGATTTCCCGGTTGCTGTTCAGCCCCATCGCCCTTAAAAAGGCCGTGAGCGGGATTTTTTTGGAGCGGTCCAGTTTCGCATACCAGATGTCCCGCGTCCCCATTTCAAATTCAATCCAAGCCCCGCGCGTGGGAATGATCTGGCCGGAATAAAGAACCTGGCCGCTCTTCTTGTCGCGGGCGGAGTCGTCATAAAAAACTCCGGCGGAACGGATGATTTGGGAAACGATGACCCTTTCGGCGCCGTTGATGATGAATGTTCCCCATGGCGTCATCATCGGGTAATCCCCGAGGAAAATCTTCTGTTCCTTGATTTCGCCGGTCTCTTTGTTCACCAGTTTCACATCGACTTTCAGAGCCGACGAATAGGTGGTGTCGTTTCTCTTCGCTTCAGAAACAGAGTATTTTGGTTCATCAAATTCATAGTCGCCAAAATAAAGTTCAAGTTTCTCTCCGTAGTCCTTGATCGGAGATATTTCTTTGAATAATTCTTTCAGTCCTTCTATTAGAAAAGCTTCAAAAGACTTGGTCTGAATTTCGAGCAGATTAGGCAGCTCAACATTCACCCGCACCCGCGAGTAATTTCTGCGCACTCGATTTTTGCCATAGGTAACATTTTTGTAACCCAAAACATTCCACCTCACTGTATATATTCAAGCAAAAAAGATAAAAAACGCGAATTTACACATTCTATCGCATTTTATTATAATATCACATTTTTGTAAAGATGTCAAGGAAAAGTTTTCATGATTTTGTGATTATCTTGTGATATATTCCTAAGTGTTATCTTTTGATTATTTCTCAATATTAACTAT
>LFRY01000009.1:3047-14250 GCA_001512995.1 Acholeplasmatales bacterium DTU067 | reverse complement strand
AAGTTTGGTTTCACTTTTGTCGCAAGCAACCAAACTTAAGGAGGCAAACAAAGCCAGAATTAAGACAACAAGCTTTTTAAACAACCTCATTTAACTTTTACCTCTCCTTATATTTTATATTTTTCATTCAACAAGAACAAAATCGTTCTTTCCTTCTCCTTCAAGGTTTCCGAGTTTGATCTGGTAAATCACTTCGCCGTCATTATAGAAATCCACAAAACGGCTCACGCCGCCGATCACGGTGTAGGTTTGGCCTACTTGCGGGAAGGAATAAGAGAGTTTCCGCCTCATGTCCGCATCGATGCGGACTTGGACTTTGGTGCCGTTTTTCAGAGTTCCATAAATCGTATAAGCGCCGGTTTCCGGATTTTGATTGCTCTTGTCGGTAACCGTGAATTCCTTGATTCTCACAACCAAACCTTCATAGTCCTTCAAGGAAACCGCGTCTTCGGGCAGGTCAATGATGTTGACTTCGGTTCCTTCCTCAACTTTTCTGATGTCGCCGGGGTTCACCAGCTGGAATCCGTAAGTTTCGCTGTCAGAAGCCTGGCATTTAAAATTGATCACGTCGCCGGGCCTCATTTTCCCGATCGCGCTGACAAAAGAATGATACAGAAAGATTCCGCCTCTGACGCTTTTACCCAAATCTTCGATGTATGTTTCTTCAACATCTTCCAAATAGGCGCTGTTCCCCACGAGCCTCAGGATGCGGGCCGTGATTCTGAGAATGGTGCCCGCGGTGTAGCTTGCCCTGTTATGTTTCAATTCCGCAATCGTGACTTCCCTTTCTCCGATCGAATAATTGAAGTCGGGATCCTTTTCTCCCAAAACGCGAAGCTTTTTCGGATAAACTTCCAGATAAGCTTTTTTGAAAACTTCGCCGTATTTGAGATTGTCTTCCAAACCCGTGAAGAAAGTGTAACATTGCTCAATCAATTCCAGATTCAGGTTTCTGAATTCTGAATCCTTGCTCGGACGGTACCAAACATAGGCCAGATAACGGTCTCCGGTCGCATCGACCTCGGGAGGCTGTCCGACCACATCCGCTTCGATTACGATTTCATAGGCATTTTCCAGTTTGGATTTAGTAAAGGCGCTGGCCTTAGCTCCCCAGGGAGCAATCTGCCCCGTCGATTCCGGGGTGTTGATGCCCAGAAAACGGATCTTTATGGTCCTGTTCGCGTAATCGCGGAAATGGGCGGTGTCGCCATCGACCGCCTGCAACAAAGTCACGAGTTCGATGCCGTCCGCCAAAAACGTTCTGTTTTCATACTCCGTTTCCAACCGCAATTCATCGGTGTACTTTGTGGGGAAAGTGTATTCCCTTTCCCCACAAGCCACCAACAAACAAGTCAGAAACAGAGTGAATAGGCCATATAGAAATTTTCTCAGTTTAGGTTTCATTTCCATGTTGTATTCTCAGTTATTTTTTTATCACGAAAGCGTAGAGGTCATTCCTCAGCTCTTCGAAGCGCGCATCGATGTCTTCGCCGTTGACGATGATGTCATCAAAGAGGCTTCCAACTTCGGTGCGGATTTTGGAGGAGCCGATGAATGCCGGGTCCACGAAGTAAGTGTATTCAGAGATGTAGTATTCTTGTGCGACTCTGGCCGCCGCAGAATAAGCCTTCTTTTCTTCGGCAGGATTAGTCAGATAATTCTGATAACGTTCGGATTCAAAAGCCGATTTTCTTACGGGGAAATAACCGCCGGTTTCGATTGCGAAAGCCGCCGTGTTATCGGAACTGAGCATGAATTTCAGGAATTTCCATGCCGCGAGCAGTTCTTCTTCGGTGCTGTTCACGTCAAGCATGCAGATGTTGGTTCCCTGCTGAATGACGTACTTCTTGTCCTCATGCTTGTACGGAATCGGAGCGACTCCCAAGTCATATTCATAGTCGCTGGACTCATTGTAACGGACGCCAGCGGTGGAGCCGACTGTCATGATGCATTGGATGGCTTTCAAAGCATCGCTGCAGTAGTTGGATCCGAAATTGGGAGCGAGATTGAAGATTCCGGCATCGTGCAGCGCTTTAATGTCTTCCATCATCTGCTTCGCAACGCCGTCTTCGAAAAATTCAGCATAACCCTTGGCGACGCTGTCCCTGGAGGTGTATTTTCCGCCCCACTGACGTGTCAGAGTGATGAAGGCATTGCCGCTGGAGTCATAGCCGAACGGCGCGAATTTCCCAGTTTGCACATAATCAGAAACTTTCAAAAATCCTTCTTCTTTGCCGTCCGTCTCTTTGACCCAATGCTCGTCAAGCTTTCCTGCTTTGACCAAATCGATGATTTCCAAAGAAACCCGTTCGAGTTCATCCCAAGTCTGGGGCACTTTTTCTTCCCACTCGTCTTCGAAAAGTAATTCGAATGCCGTCCTGTTATAAATCAGCACTTCGCTGGATTTGTTGAAGGGGAGGCCGTAAAGATCATCCGGTCTTTCAGAATTGTATCCTCTGTTTTCCGCAAGATAAGACTCAAGGAAATCGTTCAATTCTTCTTCAGTAAATCCATATTCCGGATGATCGATGTAGGGCTGGAGGTTCACCAATGCTCCCCCTCCTTCATATTCCGCAAAATGGTCGGGATAACCGATGACCAAATCCGGAGCAGTGGCGCTTCCGCTGTTGATATCCATCATCGTGTTCGCGCGGAGGTCATCATAGCTCCCTTCAATGGCGACGATCACAACATTGATGCCCGGATTCATTTCTTCGAATCTTTCTTCGAATTGCAGGCTTTCGATCGCAGTTTTAATCTGACCGGATGTGATCGCAAACCTTACCACAATCCCGTCATCTTTTTTGCAACTGACGAGGGCAAAAGACAATACCAAAGTGATTAGAAACACTAAGAATTTTCTCATTTTCGTCCTTTCCTTTCCTTATTTTTATATTGTTTTCAGTTTTATCCTTTAATTCCGCTGCGGGAAACTCCCCTCAAGATGTACTTCTTGAACGAGAAGAAGATGATTAGCAAGGGCACGGTGACCATAGTGGAAGCGGCAAGCTGCAGATTCAAAATCGAGTTTGGTCCCGTTGTCTCGGATGCGCCGCGCAAGCCTACCATCAGACCGTTGCTCACCAAGAGGTGGTTCGTATATATTGAATTGGTTACAAAACTGGGCCAAATATAAGCATTCCAGGTGCCAATCATGCTTAAGATGATGATGGTCGTGATCGTGGCTTGGGAAAGCGGAATCATCACTTTTACGAGATATTTGAAATCCGATGTTCCGTCGACCTTTGCGGCAAGATATAATTCGTTCGGTATCTGCTTGAAAGTCTGCCTCAGGAAAAATGTATAGAACACGCTCGTGATGAACGGGAATATCAAAGCCGCATAGTTTTCTAGGTGGTTGGCGGATTTGATCCAGCCCGTGTATCTGCTGAGCGTCATGTAATTGGTGATGACGAAAACCTCGCCGGGAATCATCATCGTCGCAAGCATGATCGTGAAAATCAATTCCCTGCCTTTGAAATTCAATCTTGAAAAAGCAAAGGCTGCCAGAATCGTTGTGACGACCGTGCCTATGGTCGTGAAGAAACCGACGACGATTGTGTTAAAGAACATCCAGTGAAAAGGCATGGGTTTGAATGCTTCGTACTCATTCCCGTACTGGTCGATTGCTTTTATGCCCGTGAATAGCTTGCTGTAGTTTGCCCATTCGAATTTTCTGGGGAAGAACGTCACTTCCCGCGAAATGATCTCATTGGTGGTTTTCAGGGAACTGAAAATCATCCAGAGAAAAGGCACGACGATGAATGCCGCCATCAGAATTATGAAGGCATAGGTAAAGAATCTGGCGATGCCGGTTTTGATTTTAAACCGTCTCAATTCATTCGGATCTAAATATAATGCTCTTTCCATAGCGTGCCTCCTAGTAATGCACCCATCTCTTGCTCGCCTGCATCTGAATGAGGGTGATGAGCAAGATGATTCCGAACAGCACCATCGATCCTGCGGAACCGACGCCGAAGGGCATGCCGCTCACGTCAAATTGGTCATAGACATAACCGACGATCGTGATGAGGAGTTTGTAGTTGCCGACGGGCCCGTAACGGCCTGTTCCGAAAATGCCGATGACGCTTGAATACACTTTGAATGCGCCCATGAAGGAAGTGATGGTAATGTAGAGAATCATCGGCGAAAGCAAGGGCACTGTGATTCTTGTGAACACGCGCCATCTCGGCGTCGCGTCTATCTGCGCTGCCTGATAATATTGCTTATCAATGTTCTGGAGTCCGGAAAGGAAAACGATAATTTTAAAAGCCAGTCCGTCCCACACAGAATAGAGGAACAACACAAACATCGCTCTTCCCCAGGTTGCGCCGCTGTTGATCCAGGACGTGCCAACCATGTTGAAAAGTTTGTTGATCAAGCCGTAATCGACGTGGAAAAGCGAGTTGAAAACCAAACCCAAAGCGATGGTGTTGGTGACGTAGGGGAGGAAGAAGACCGTCTGGAAAAATCCCCTAAGCCCCTTAATGCTGTTCAAAGCAACAGCAATCAGCAGGGCGATGATGACGGTCACCGGAACCGAAACAAAAACGATGAAAGCCGTGTTTTTTAAGGCGATCAGGAAGTCTTTGTCTCGGAAAAGAGTGATGAAGTTCTGGATCCCGATGCCCGTGAACCGTCCGCCCATGAAATAGGCAAAGGATTTATCAACATCCATCAGCGAATTGTAAATGTCGGATCTGTTCAAAGCAAAGTAATAATTGTTCAGGAAAGCCATGATGAAGGAGTTGATAATCGGCCAAAAGGTGAAGATGCACATCAAAAGCAAACTCGGCGCCAAGCATATAGCCGCCTTCCAACCGTCCCTCTTATATTCTAGCATTATCTGTAACGCTCCCCTGTCTCAGCATTGAAAACAAAGAGCTTCACGCAATCAAGTTTAATGGTCTGCCCGACCTTAAGCTCCATGTCATTGGGAACGATCGCCCTAATCAAGTGATCGTAACCTTCGATTTCGCAAAGTATCATCGTATCGCGGCCGATGTGCTCGATTAAGTCGGTTTTTGCTGTGATTTTCCCGTTTTTCGAAACTCTGAGGTATTCAGGCCTGAAGCCGATGAAAACCTCCTGATCAGGTTCAGTGAATCCATCAGCGACGACTTCACCGTCTTTCAATACCAAGCGCCCGCCAATTAAATCGGCTTCAAAGATGTTAATCGGGGGGTTCCCCAAGAACTTGGCAACAAACATGTTGACAGGCTCTTCGTATACAGCCTGCGGCCTGTCCATCTGTTGTTTGATGCCTTCATTCATGACGACAATTTCATCGGAAATACTCATCGCTTCTTCCTGGTCATGCGTTACGAAAATAGTCGTAATTCCGGTTTCCCTTTGGATGCGGCGGATTTCTTCGCGGGTTTGCAAGCGGAGCCGCGCGTCAAGATTTGAAAGTGGTTCGTCCAATAGCAAAACCCTGGGCCGCTTGACCAAAGCTCTGGCAATCGCAACCCTCTGTTGCTGCCCGCCTGAAAGCTGATTCGGTTTTCTTTCCATCAGGTCGCCGATGTGGACAAGTTCCGCCATTTCTTGGGCAAGAGCCAATGCCTCCTGCTTAGGCACTTTCATGTTCACAAGGGGAAATAAAATATTCTGTCTCACGGTCATGTGCGGATAAAGAGCATAGTTCTGGAAAACGAGACCGATTCCCCTCTTTTCCGGAGGCATGTTCGTTACATCCTCATCCCCGAAATAAATCCTTCCCGCCGTCGGTTTCAACAAACCGGAAATCAAATAAAGAGTGGTTGATTTCCCGCAACCCGAAGGTCCGAGCAAGCCAATGAGTTTGCCCGAGGGGATTGTGACATTGAAATCATTAACCGCCACAGTCACCTTCCCCGTTTTGTCGGTGAACTCTTTCGTCAGGTTCTCTAAACGGACCTCAACATTGTGGTGTTGCGTCCTAACCCCTGCGTCGGGGGGTTCGAAAAATTCTTCCTTTTTTCTCTCCATTTTGGACTCCTTATTTCTTTTTTTATCAATTTATTATAACATACCCAGGACCATTAGTAAACACATCATGTTTTTTTTTGTAGAATTTTGTCATGAACAAAAAAAAGAGAGCACCCATTTTTTTGCTCTCTTCTTGAGAATTGTTATTCTCCTCGGCGTTTCTCCCAAAAACTCAGTTCTCATCTTGAAAAATGAGCGGGGAAAAACAGGAGCATTGTTCCTTACAATAGCAAGGCCGCGGCAGCCAAACCTCCGAAAATAAGCAACATGAAAAAGAAAAACTTTGGGAATTTCTTAATCCAGGCCAGGATGCCTATCAGTAGCAACAACGCAGCGAAAAAGCAGATAATCCCAATCCCCAAATACTTGCCGGATGATAAGAATTGAATGATTTTGTCAAGGATCGGGCCTAAAAATTGTTCTACAAACCCATTTACTTTATTCAGTAGTTCATGAATTTTTTCCATTTCATCTCCTCTTTTCTTGTATTATACTATAATTCTTTGCGACCTTCAAGCGCTTTTATCAAAGTCATTTCATCGGCATATTCAATGTCCCCGCCCGCAGGTAGCCCATAGCCGATTCTATAAACCTTAATGTTTTTGTTTTCCAAACTGTTTTTTATGTAGAGGGCGGTCATTTCACCTTCAATGGTGGCGCTGGTCGCGACGATTATTTCCTCAATTTTTTCATCATCAACGCGCTTTAAAATGTTTTGGATGTTGATGTCATCGGGCCCGACACCGTTCAAAGGGGAAATCAAGCCGTTCAACACATGGTATTTACCGTAGTAATGCCCGATTTTTTCGAAAACATTGACGTCCTTAGTCCCTTCCACGACCAATAATTTGTTTTCACGATCAGAGTCCGTGCAGATTTCGCAGGTCTCCCGATCGGTGATGACACCGCAATTGGAACAATGCTTTAGTTCTTTTTTAATCCGAAGGAGATTCGCGCTGAAATCTGCCACCTCCTCGTCCTTCAGTTCGAGGAAGGTATAAAAAGCCAAACGCTCCGCCGTTTTCGGGCCGATACCCGGATACAACTGAAAACTTTTTATTAAATTTTCCAAAGCTTTCGGATATTTCATGTCAGAACAGACCGCCGAAACCAGACAACAAGTCCTGGTACTGGCTCATTTTTTCCTGTATGGTTTTTTCGATCTCTTTATATGCCTGATTGCATGCGGCGACAATCATGTCCCCGAGTATTTCCAGGTCCTCTTTTGATTCGACCGTGAAATCCTCACTGATGTTCACACGAACCAATTCCTTGGTCCCCTTCACTTCCACATCGACGACGCCGCCGCTGGAAGCATAAAAACTGGTCGACTCTATTTCTTGCTGAGCCGCAACCATGTCTTCTTGCATCTTCTTGATTTTTTTTATGATTTGTTGGTTCATGTTTCCTCCTATTCAATTTTCACAATCTCCTCGCCCAGAATCCTGATGGCTTCGCTTGCCATCCTTTCCTGGGGGGACATTGTGTCAGTTTCATCGGCAGAAAGGCGCGGATCATCGAACGGAGTAAGTTTCGGAAATTTGATTCCGATGTTGTATTGGTTGATGTATTCCGTTCTTTTGTCAAACCAGATGTTTTCCGGCAGCGCCATGTAATTATATGCCTCGCCGAGGGCTTGGTAAAGCAGGGGCAGGGCTTTGCGTTTGAATTTCGGCCGCATCACCTGGTTGCAGAGAGAAGCCGTTGGATAGATCAACACAAATTCCTTATTTCCGACGGCAACGATTTGTCCGTCCTGGAGAATCTGGGCAGTACTCAGCAAGTCCGAAGAACAGTTTCTGGTTAGGTTCTTCCAAATGTTGATGATGCGACCCTTGCCATCCCGTGCCTCGGGAGTCCTGGAAGAATGCAAAATCCTTTCAAGGACGGAAACGCTGTAGGAATTGTATTCCTCGTCATAAATCCCGCGCAGGGGATCTTCACCGGACGTTTTCGGCTCCGGAACCGGCTCAGATTTTTTTTCTGGGATTATCGGACGCTCTTCCACTGCGGGCTGAACCGGGTTCAGCCTCCGCACCAGTTGCGAGTTTTCGGTTTCCCTTATCTCTTCGTTTGCAACGAACCGGACGTTTTCAGCCGGCATCTTTTTGGCGGTTTCTTGGTGTTCCTCCGCCGCTTCTTCAAAATCACTTAATTTTATAATGCCGATATCATCTTCGGAAGGTTCATCGACCGTCGGCGCTTCTTCGGTTTCCGTATTCTTTTCCTGGTTGAAAAAATTGTCTGAAAAAAAGGAAAGTTGGCCTTCGGAAATCCTCTTCCTGCTGATTTTTCTCTGGGGCTTGGCCGTTTTTTCTGACTCCTGTTTCATTTTGCCTTCGAAAGCTTCGACCTTTTCCGAAAGCTTCTGCAGTTGATCCATAACATCCGCGGCAGGTTTCGGAGCTTCCCCCCTTTTATCATCCTTCCCCAAATTCCTCAATTCCTTAAATTCTTTTTCCAAGGCCTCAATCCGTGCCGCAAGCTCGGGCAATTCCAAACGGCTCAATTCGCCGGTGATTTTTGCAAGTTTGCTTTCAAGAATGTTTATTTTCGAGCCGACGGCATTGTTTTCAATATCCCGGAGGTTTTGAATTTTTTCTTCCAAAGCTTTGATTCTTCCGGCGTAATCGGAATCCGCAACCTCATTGATCATCTTGATGACGGCAACCTCCAAATATATTTGCGGGGTTGTTGAAAACTTGATTTTGGTTTGGACGTCGCTCAACACATCGACGTAATAAAAGATTTTTTTTGCGTCAATTTTTTCTGCCAAAACTTTGAATTCTTCTTTTTCATAAATATATTTGGAGAACATTGATGTGTCGATCGTTTTATATAAGAGCGCGTCGCGGTAGAACTGAAGCAGAGCTCCGACAACCTTGTTGACTTCCTTCCCCATGATGAGGAGTTCGTCGATCGCGTGCAGAGCCTGGTTGATGTTCTTTTCTTCAAAATATGTGGCAAGTTCAATGAGCTTGTCATAGTTGAGGTTGCCGGTGACGCTATTGACGTCATCAATGGTGATCTCGTCATCCGCAAAGGAAGCGGCTTGGTCAAGGTAACTCAATGCGTCCCGCATTCCGCCCTCCGCCCCTTCCGCAATCGCAATCACCGCTTCTTCAGAAATTGAAAATTTCTCTTCGCGGGCAACCTTGCGGATCAGTTCCGCTATCTCCCTCACGCTCAAGGATTTGAAATCAAATCTCTGGCAGCGTGAAAGAATCGTCGGCAATACCTTATGGGGCTCGGTCGTAGCCAAGATGAAAATGACATGCTTGGGCGGTTCTTCCAGGGTCTTGAGCAGGGCATTGAATGCGCCCTGGGTGAGCATGTGGACTTCGTCGATGATGTATATCTTATACTTCGAACCGCTCGGAAGGAATTTTACCTTCTCGCGGATGTCTCGGATTTCATCGACGCCGTTGTTGCTGGCAGCGTCAATTTCCACAACATCCGGGCTGTTGCCCTCGGCAATTTCCCGGCAAGAAAGGCATTCTCCGCAGGGCTCGTTTGTTTCCGGAGCGGCACAATTGAGGGCTCTTGCAAAAATCCTGGCGACGGTGGTTTTTCCCGTCCCCCGTGGCCCGCTGAACAAATAAGCATGGGAAATCTTCCCGCTTGCCAGCGAGTTCTGCAAGGTCCTGACGATGTGATCTTGGCCGATGACTTCTGAAAACTTCTGCGGCCGGTATGTTCTGTAAAGCGCTTTGTATGCCAATTGTACCAACTCCTCCGCTAAAAGAATTATAACACATTGTCATATTTTTTTTAACACTTTTTTACTTCTATTTTAAAATTGCCTTTTCCAAGTTTGATTCCCTCTTCCGCAATCATTTGAAAACATTTTATTTTTTACTTATTTTCTACATTATTATATAATAGCTTGGGGAGAACTTGGCAAAATACATTAAGGAGAAATTATGTACTGGATTTCGATTTTCATTCCCGACAGCACCTATGCAATTATATCGATTGTGGCCGGTGGTTTGGGCTTGTTCTTATACGGGATTAATCTCATGAGCGATTCTTTGAAAAAACTCGCCGGAAGCAAGATGAAGGCATTGGTTGCAAGAGCGACGGGAACAGTGTTCAAAGGCATTCTTACCGGGGCCGCCGTCACTCTTCTGATTCAATCCTCGTCCGCGACCACCGTCATCGTCATCGGTTTGATTTCCGCAGGCTTGATGACGTTCAGGCAATCCATCGGCATCATGATGGGAGCGAATATCGGAACGACCGTCACCGCTTTCTTGATTGGTCTGAACGTTGCGGAATATTCATTTTTGATTATGGCTTTGGGAGCTGCCATGTTTTTGTTCTTCCAAAGCAAGAAGATCAAAGAGTCGGGAAATCTCATCTTCGGATTTGCGGTTGTGTTTGTCGGTCTTGAATTGATGAGTTTGGGGCTAAAGCCTTTGGCTACAAAACCCTGGTTTGAAGCGGCGATGATTTCCTTATCGGATTTTCCGATCTTGGGCGTATTGGTCGGAACAGGTCTTACGGCTTTGATTCAATCATCGAGCGCTTCCATCGGCGTCCTCCAACAGATTTTTTCGACCGGAACGATTTCCCTTCGAGCTTCGCTTCCGATTCTCTTGGGATGTAATATCGGGACGACCGTGACTGCCCTTCTTTCCTCAATCGGTTCAAGCCGCGAAGCGAAGCAGGGCGCACTGTTCCACTTGTTTTTCAACATATTCGGAACGGTTTTCTTCCTCATTCTTCTCAGCCCCTATACCAAACTCTTTCTTTGGGCGGAAAAATTTTTGGGTGAAAACAATAAAATTACAATTGCTTTTGCGCATATTTTCTTCAACGGCGCAACCACGATTCTAGTACTTTTCGTCTATAAGTACATTCAAAAATTGATTGAAAAAATCATCCCCGCCAAAGCTTCCGATTTCGATCTCATTGAAAAGCTGAACGAAGATCTCCTTGCGACTTCCCCCGTCCTGGCTTTGGAAAGCGCAAAAACGCGCATTCTGGAAATGGGTGGGTTTGTAAAAGAGATGCTCCATGCAACCAAAAACTATTTCAATGATGAAAACGAAAACCACTATCAGGAATGCCTGGACAACGAAGAAAAAGTTGATTATTACAACCATGTGATACATGACTACTTGCTTAAAATTCGCACTGAAAGCCTGAACGGAAAAGTTGTAATCAGCCAGGCGGTATTGATGGATGCGCTCCAGGATTTGGAGAGAATCGCCGACCATTGCGTGAACCT
>LFRY01000009.1:0-2989 GCA_001512995.1 Acholeplasmatales bacterium DTU067 | reverse complement strand
ATCTTCTGTTTTGAGAAGGAAGACAAGGAAGTTGCGAAAAAGGTTGTGCTGGCGGAGGCAGAAATCGACAAACTAGAAAGGAAATACCGCCAGGCGCAGCTTGCGAACATCGGCAGCGGCGTGGCGAGCACGGCGGATGTCTTCTATGCGGACATTCTTTCAAATTTGGAACGCATCAGCGACCATTGCGACAACATCGCCAGAAACGTGATTGATCCTCATTATCTGAGCCAGGAAATCACAAAAGCCAAGGTATACTATGATTGAGCGAGCCGGTCTCGCTTTTTCTTTTATATTTTTCCTCCTTCCTTCATAATTATATATTATGAAAGGAGGATGAGCGCAATTTTTCATGTTCTGTCGGTGGCCGGGGGATTGACACTGTTCCTATTCGGCCTGAATTTAATGCGGGAATCCTTGATCAAACTCAACAACGAGAAACTCAAAAAGGTATTGGAGAAAGCAACAGGAAGCAAGTTCCGCGCTTTAGTAACGGGCGTTTTTGCGACCATACTTGTTCAATCGTCTTCCGGAGTCACTGCAGTCGTCGTCGCTTTAATCTGCGCCGGCCTCCTCACCCTTTCGCAGGGGCTGATGGTCATGCTCGGCGCAAACATCGGCACCACCACGACAGCTTTCATTTTCACGCTCCGAATCGAAAAATACAGTCTCGTTTTCGTCATTCTCGGTTATTTGCTTCTTCTTTTTAATAGAGAAAAGATCCGAATCACAGGAAACATGGTTATTGGTTTCGGAATTCTTTTCTTAGGAATCGACATCATGAACATGGGGCTTTCCTTCATATCCGACTCCGTTTATTTTTTAAATCTGATGTTACTGCTATCGGAAAACACTCTGAACAGTTTTCTCGGTGGCGCCGTCATCAGCGCCCTCCTCCAATCCTCAAGCGTGACAATCGGACTCTCGCAAAACCTCTACGCCCTGGGGTCGATTCACCTAAAGGCTGCGATTAGCATCATGCTCGGCGCAAACATAGGCACGACGGTTGCTAGTTTAATCGTTGCCGTCTCTTCCACAAAAGAAGCAAAGGCCGCCCTCTATGTCAATGTCCTTTTCAATTTGATCGGCGGGATTGTATTTTTGGCAATACTTTCGCCTTTTACGGATTTGATTTTGTTCCTCGAAAAATTCACCGTCAACAAAAAACTTTCCGTTGCTTATTCCCATTTGGTGTTCAATATTCTAAGCGCCCTCATTTTTTATTTCATCTATGACAAAATAATAGCCTTCACGCAAAAAAGATTGAATTTACGGAAACAAATTGACAGAAAAGCCGTATTGTGATATCATTATTTCATAAAACTAAATAGGCAATGAAGAGAAAAGTACTTAAATCCCCTAGTTTCAGTGAGTCGGAGACAGTGCGAACCCGGCCTAATATTTAAGGAAAGAACACTCGGAGCCGTTAGAAGAAATTTAAGTAGAACTAACCGTTAGCTGGCGTTAACAGCTCAAGAGCGCAACCATGTGTTGAATTAAGGTGGCACCGCGGAGAAATTTCGTCCTTAAGATTTTTTCTTAAGGTTTTTTTTATAAATTAAGGAGGGATGTCCATGAAAACAAGCATCAAAGAAATCAGATCCGATTATGAGCGCCTGGTCGGCCAAGAAATTTTCGTACAGGGCTGGATAAAGACCAACCGTTTCCAAAAACAATTCGGATTCATCAACTTAAATGACGGCTCCGCGCTTGCCAACCTGCAAATCGTCTACGACGCGACTCTTCCCAATTTTGAGGAAGTGGCAAAATTCGGCGCGGGCTGCAGCCTGACTGTGAAAGGCACGCTTGTGCTCACCCCGCAGGCAAAGCAACCTTTCGAAATCAAAGCGACGGAAATCATTCTCGAAGGCGATTCCCCGAGCACTTACCCGCTCCAACCCAAGCGCCACACCCGGGAGTTTTTGCGGGAAATCGCTCATCTGCGTCCGCGGACCAATCTCTTCAACGCTGTCTTCAGAGTGAGGAGCCTTCTCGCCCATGCCATTCATGAGTTTTTCCGGAAGAAAGATTTTATTTACCTCCATTCTCCGATAATAACCGGAAGCGATGCGGAAGGGGCGGGAGATATGTTCCAAGTGACGGTTTTGGACATGGAAAAACCGCCCAAAAAGGACGGTAAAGTTGACTATTCGAAGGATTTCTTCGGAAAACACGCCAATCTCACGGTTTCCGGACAATTGCAGGCCGAAGCGTTCGCGCATGCATTTAAGAAGGTCTATACTTTCGGGCCGACTTTCAGGGCAGAAAAATCGAATACCACCCGCCATGCTTCCGAATTCTGGATGGTCGAGCCGGAAGTCGCTTTTGCAGATCTTCGGGACATCATGGATCTGATCGAAGAAATGATCAAATTCCTCATCAGGCAGGTTTTTGAAGGTGCGAAAGAAGAACTTGAATTCTTCGACAATTTCGTTTCGCCGGGAAAAATCGAGCAGCTCCGGAAACTACTCGATTCGAAAATCCATGTTTGCGAATACGAGGACGCTGTAAAGATCATCCAGAAAGCGGACCATGATTTCGAACACAAAATCAGTTTCGGAGACGACCTGGCCACGGAACATGAAAAATACTTGACTGACGTGCATTTCAAGGGTCCGGTCTTTGTCATCAACTGGCCGAAAGAAATCAAGGCCTTTTACATGCGCCTGAATGACGACAACAAAACAGTGGCGGCAGTCGACCTCTTAGTTCCTGGTTCCGGAGAATTGGTCGGGGGCAGCCAGAGAGAAGAACGGCTAGAACTCCTTGAACGGAGAATGGCGGAAATGGGAGTTCCCGCCGAAGAAATGCAATGGTACTTGGATTTAAGAAGATTCGGTGGCACTGTGCATTCCGGGTTCGGCCTCGGATTCGAGCGTATGGTAATGTACGTCACGGGAGTCGAAAACATCCGCGACGTCATTCCCTTCCCGCGCACCTATCGGAACTGCGATTATTAATAAAAAGGCTATATAGAGAGCAGGGCTCA
>LFRY01000024.1 GCA_001512995.1 Acholeplasmatales bacterium DTU067 | reverse complement strand
TGTTCTGGCTCGTCGATTTGATTTCGATTATTTTACACAACAAACTCAAGTATTTGATTTAGGATTCAAAATCCAAAAAGCCCTTTAAGCGGTTTTGCTTAAAGGTTTTTTTGGCTCATTCATACCCTTTCGACGGAAGCGTTCTTGGCGATGCCGCGGTAGATTGTAACGCCCTTTTCGGAAAGCACGATTTCTATTTCTGCATCCATTGATTCCCAGACCCTCCTTGCCATCAATCCCTTAATCGGCGCGGAGAGCATGAAGCTCTTACCCGTTCTGATGAACACATCCAACAAAAGCTTTCCTTTTTTCAGTCTGATGTGATCTTCCGCATTCTTGATGATTTTCGAATTGTTGTAAGTCGCGAAGCGGTATTCTTTCATACCCACATAAAGCAAAGCGATCAGTCCCGTGAATTTGAACGGGCCGAAGGGAATGGTTGCGATCGAAAGGGAAAATGCCCCGTTCGGAAGATCATTTCCCTGGATCCATACATATTTTTCCGGAAAAGATGCGCCGCGGTCGCCTTCGATGTATCCGAGATTATCGTAGAAGAAATACTCCCGGCCGTTTAATGAAATGCTTCCGTAGACTGAATGCTTCATTGAAAAAATGCTGTGGACGCATTCCATTTTTGGGAAATATTTGAACGGTCCCATGATGTTTTTGGGAATCAACAATTCCGAGTATTTCAGATTGGCTTTGATTTCATGTTTCGGATTGGTTAGGTTTATGTTGATTCCTCGCTCCGAAAAATGAT
>LFRY01000011.1 GCA_001512995.1 Acholeplasmatales bacterium DTU067 | reverse complement strand
TTTTTTTATAGGATGTGGATCGCTTTGTGGATGAGCGCCATCGCCGCTTCCATGAAGGCTTCGGACAGCGAAGGATGGGGGTGGACAGTTTTCGCCATCTCGTTCACGGTTCCCTCTAGTTCCGCTGTAATCGTGCCTTCGCTGATCATTTCCATGGCGTTTTCCGCGACGATGTGCACGCCGAGGATTTCGCCGTATTCATTGTCCGCAATGATCTTTACGAAACCTTCGCTTTCGCCGTCAGCCAGGGCTTTTCCGAGGGCGGAGAAGGGGAATTTTCCGACGCGATAGTCCAAGCCCCGTTCTTTTGCTTCCCTTTCGGTCAGGCCCATCATCGCCACTTCCGGAAAACCGTAAATTCCGGCGGGCATCCTGTCATAGTCGATTTTGCTGTCCTTGCCCATGATGTTTTCGACGGCAACGATCGCTTCCCGGGAAGCAACGTGGGCGAGCATCAGTTTGCCGTTCAGGTCGCCGATGGCATAGACATTGGGAAGGTTTGTCCGCATTCTTTCATCGGTTACGACCGCGCCCCTTTCGATGTTTATGCCCAAAGCTTCCAGGCCGGCAGTGTTTGGGCGCATGCCGACGCTGAGGAGAATTTTTTCGCCGGTTGCCGTATGGGCGTTTCCGTCCTTTTCGTAGCTCACTTCATTCCCGTTGAGCGCAGTGACCGTCGCTCCGGTCTCGATTCTGATATTGTTCCGTTTCAACGTCCTAAGAAGCAGGGCGCGGGCGTCGTCGTCGATGTTGGCAAGGATGTTGTCCAGTTTTTCGATGATCGTGACTTCAGTTCCGAAACTTCCGAAAATCGTCGCGTATTCAACGCCGATGACGCCTCCGCCGATGATGACCAAACTTTTCGGGATTTCCCTGACGGAAAGCAGTTCTTTGCTGGTCACAAGCGCTCCCCTTTCAAGCGCTTCCTTCATCCCTGGTATGGGGGGAAGGATCGGGGATGCGCCCATGGCAAGGATGAGATTCTCGCCTTGAAGGACTATTCCGTTCACTTCCACTTCTCGGTTGCTCAGAAATTTCGCTTCCCCTAGGATGACGTCAACGCCGTTTTTCTTCAAAAGCATGCCGACGCCGGCAGTGAGTTTTTGGACGATTTCGTCCTTTCTTTTGATCACTTTCTCCCAGTCCGTTTTGACGCTTTCTTTACCAATTTCTATACCGTATTTTTCCGAATTGTCGAGTAGGCGCCGGATTTTGGCGCTCTTGATCAGGGCCTTGGTCGGAATGCAGCCGATGTTCAGGCAGACTCCGCCCAGGGCTTCCTTTTCAACAAGCGCGACCTTCGCGCCGAGTTGCGCGGCTTTGATTGCCGCGACGTAACCGCCCGGACCCGCTCCGATGATGATGATGTCGTATTTCATTGTTCCTCCTAACTCAGCAAGAGAAGCGTCGGGTTCTCAAGGTATTCTTTGATTCTGATCAGGAAACGTCCGGCATCGGCCCCGTCGATGATGCGGTGGTCGACCGCAAGCGACAGGGGGAGAATTTCTCCGATTTTGATTTCGTCGTCAAGGACAATCGGCTTCTTATGGATTTTTCCGACGCCCAGGATTGCCACTTCCGGATGCTTGATAATCGGGGTTCCGAAGAGCGAGTCAAAAGCGCCGAAATTGGTGATCGTGAAGGTTCCGTTTTGGATTTGGGAAAGTTTAAGCGTCCTGTTCCTTGCCGCTTCCGCCAATTCCTGCAATGCTTTTGCCAACTCAAAAACGCTCTTGTTTTCGGCGTTTTTGATGTTGGGGACGACCAGACCCTCTTCCGTATCCACGGCGATGCCGAGATTGACGGAATCCTTATAAACTATTTCTTCGGCTTCCTGGTCGAAGCTCGCATTGAAGATCGGGTATTTTTTGATCGCAAGGAGCGCCGCTTTCATGATGAAGGCCATGTAGGTGAGCTTGATGCCCTTCGCTTCCGCTATCCCCTTTGTCCGCTTCCTGAACTCCACGAGCGCTCCTACGTTCGCTTCGTCCATCAGGACTGTGTGGGGAATGGCGGCCTTCGATGTCGCCATCGCTTTTACAATCGCCTTCCTGGTGCTGGAAATCGGCACCCTCTTTTCTCCGCCGGCTGCTTCCGTTTTTTGTTCGGATTCCGCCCTCAGTTTCAATATATCCTCTTTCAGAACGCGCCCGTGTTCGCCCGAACCCCGGACATGGGAGATGTCGATGCCGAGTTCCTTCGCCAGCATCCGCGCTACGGGCGTGGCGAGCGTTCTTTTGGGAGTTTCCCGGGTTTCATGATCCCGGACCGGTTCGATCACCGCATCGGAGACTTCGATTTCGCCGATGACGCCTGCATCTTTCTTTGTTTCCGCAGGAGCTTCGCCCTTGCCGTCGTCAATCAGAACCAGGGTGTTTCCGACGAGGATGGCCTCGCCCTCCTTCGCTCCCTGCTTGGTTAATGTCCCGGATACGGGGGCGGGTATTTCCGCGTTCACCTTATCCGTTTCTATGATGACCAAGGTTTCGCCTTCGGAAACGGCTTCACCTTCGTTTTTCAGCCATTTCAGGATCCTTCCCTCATGGATGCCTTCGCCGATGTCGGCGAATTTAAAATCGTACATTCTGACCTCCTTATGCTTTGAGACTGAGCATTCTTTTGATTTCCCGGGCAATCCGTTTCGGATCCACCATGTGGTAGTGCTCGCCGCGCGCCAGGGGGACGGTGATGTCGAAACCGGTGAGGCGGGCGGGCGGAACCTCAAGATGATAGAATACTTCCTCGTTCACGCTCGCGATGATCTCCGCCGCGGGGCCGAAGGATTTCACGGCTTCGTGGACGATGAGAATCCTGCCGGTTTTTTTGACGGAATCGATGATTGTTTCTTTATCGAAGGGCGCAATCGTCCTTAAATCAATCAGTTCCGCATCCGCATCGCCCAGGAGCTTGAGCGCGTTTTCGGTTTCGCGGACCATCGCTCCCCAAGCGACGACGGTGATTCTGCTTCCGGGGCGGACGATTCTGGCCTTCCCCAGGGGGATTTCATATTCCTCTTCCGGAACTTCCTGCCTGAAGGCGCGGTAAATTCTTTTCGGTTCCATAAAGACGACGGGATCATTGTCCTTGATCGCCGCGGTGAGGAGACCCTTCGCGTCGTAGGGAGTGGAAGGGATGACGAGTTTCAGGCCGGGAATGTGCGCGATCAGCGTTTCCAGGCTTTCCGAATGGTGTTCCAGGGCGCGGACGCCGCCCCCGTAGGGCATGCGCACGACCATGGGGAGGAACCAGCGGCCCCGGGAACGGTTCCGCATGCGCGCCGCGTGCGTCACGAGTTCGTTGTATCCGGGGAATAGGAAACCGGAGAACTGGATTTCCGCGACCGGCCGGAGACCGCCCACGGCCATGCCGATCGCTGAGCCGATGATTGCGGCTTCCGAAATCGGGGTGTCGAACACGCGCTTTTCGCCGTGCTTTTTCTGAAGGTCTGCGGTCGTCCTGAAGACGCCCCCCGCCAACCCCACGTCTTCCCCGAAGAGAACAACGTCATCATTCAGGGTGAGCTGTTGGTCAAGCGTGTGGTTGATCGCTTCCAGCAAATTCATCAATGCCATCATTGCGCCTCCCTTGCCAAGTATTCTCTGAGACTCCGGAGTTGTTTTTCCAGCTCCGGTGTCATTTTCTCGTAGGTGTAGCGGAAGATGTCTTCCGGCGCGACCGCGCCCCTGGCTTCGACTTTCTTGAAGGCTTCAAGGACTTGGTCGTTCAGTTCTGCCTGCAGTTTTTCTTCCCTATCGTCGTCCCAGAGACCTTTTTCGGTCAGGTAAATCCGGAAACGTTTCAAAGGATCGCGTTCAAGCCATTCGGCGGTTTCTTCCTCAGACCTGTAAAGGTCGGGGTTATCCGAAGTGGTGTGGGCTCCGAGCCTGTAGGTGAGAGCTTCGATCAAAGTCGGTCCCTCGCCCCTTCTCGCCCTTTCCGCGGCTTCTTTGGTCGCCGCATGCATCGCGAAGAGGTCGTTTCCGTCAACTTGGATGCCGGGGATGCCGTAGGCGATGGCTTTCTGCGCAAGGGTTTCGGATTTGGTCGCTTTTGCCCTCGGGGTTGAGATCGCCCACTGGTTGTTTTGGATGACGGCAATCAGGGGCGCGTCGAGCACGGCTCCGAAATTCATGCCTTCGTGGAATTCGCCGTGGCTGGTGCCGCCGTCACCGATGAAAGTGATGACGACCTCGTCGGTGTTTTTAAGCCTGCGCGCATAGGCGAGCCCGACGGCATGGTTGATCTGCGTGCCGATGATGATGTTGACGGGGAGCGCCCGCACGTTTTCGGGATATTTGCTTCCCATTTCATTCCCGTACCAATAGAGGTAGGCGGTTTCCAAATCAAGCCCGTGGGCAAGCAGGGCATTGAACTCGCGGAAACCGGGCACCAGCCAATCTGTTTTCTTTAGGGCGAGCATCGGTCCGATTTGGGCAGCTTCCTGGCCCTGATTCGGAACAAAGGTGAGCATGCGCCCCTGGCGCTGGAATTGGATCGCTTTTATGTCCGCAATCCTCCCGAGTGCCATCTGCCGGTAAATGGCGAGCAGTTCTTCGTCGCTCCATGCCGGCTCGTAATCTTTATTCACAATCTTTCCTTCCTGGCCGAGGACCCGGAAGACTTTCTTCTTGAGTGGATCGTATTTTTTAAAAAGCATTGAAACCTCCTGTTCCTTAAGGATCAATTTCATTATATATTAGACTTTATTTTCGTTCAATTTATTTGCATTCACGGTGCTTTATGTAAATCGGTTGCGGAAAAAAAAGGAATAGATTATAATATAAGCGTAAACAATAAACAAAAACAGGAGGTTTTATGAACAAGGACTTGATTGCGTTTTTAAACAAACAAGTGGCGAATTTTGGATTGCTTTATATGAAACTGCACAACTATCACTGGTTGGTGAAAGGGCGCCACTTTTTCAATCTTCACGAAAAATTTGAGGAATACTATGACGAAGTGACAGAACATTTTGACGAACTTGCGGAAAGAGTATTGATGCTGAATGAAGTTCCCGCCGGGACATTGAAAGAATTCCTGGAGCTTGCGACTCTGAAGGAAGCCACCGGGAACGAAACGACGGATGGGATGATTGCAGCGATCCTCGCCGATTTCGAACAGTTGGACAAGGAATTCGGCGAAGGCCTGGAACTGGCGGAAGGGGCCGGGGACGACGTGTCCGCCGACATCTTCACCGGCATCAGAGCCTGGCTGCAGAAAAACATCTGGATGTTGAAAATGTTGCTGGCTTAATGGATTTGCATCCCCAGGGATGCTTTTTTCTTTTATTTTCGGATAATCGGCTCTAAAAATCCTTTCCCATCGTTTTTTTCCTCCTTCGAGAACAAAACCCCGCAATTGAAAAGAAGCGAGGAGGAGCGAATTTACGGGTTCGGTAATTTCCAAGAAATTGAAATTTTGGCATATAAATCGCGGGAAAAACTGTAAGATAATAAAGAAGCCCGGAAAGCAAAATGCTTTTATTTTCGTCCCGATGTGCTATAATATTGTTGAGAGTTGGTGGAATTCCGGCTCTTTTTATCGGAAAAACTTTATTTTTTTAAAAAAATTAGCAATCACCACTTGACATTGCTAATTTTCATGATATAATATTATTAGCACTTAGGTAATAAAAGTGCTAATACGACATATAATTATTACGGAATAAAATTATAAAAGGAGGTAAAAATGAAAATTATCAAAAGAAGGAAAAACTTCTTCGACAGTCTGTTTGATGATTTCTTTGACTTTCCGACGTTCCCGCGCAGGGATCTGATGAGAACGGACATCAGAAAGGTGGGGGATAACTATCAGATCGAGGTTGAACTGCCCGGTTTCAGTAAGGAAGACATAAAAATCAATTTGGATAACGGTTATCTCACCATCTCCGCCAGACGTGAGCATGCCCGCGATGAGCAGGGCGATGACGAGACAATCATCCGTTCCGAACGCTATTTCGGAGAGATTTCCCGTTCCTATTATGTCGGGGATGTGAGCGAAGACGACATTTCCGCCAAATACAACAACGGTATTCTGACAGTGTTGCTTCCTGCGGAAAGCAAGGCTGAGAAGAAAAAATACATCACAATCGAATAATAGGAGGTATGGCTATGATGTTGAAACCATTGCATGACAACGTCATTCTAAAAAAAGAAAAAGTTGAAAAGAAAACCGAGAGCGGCATCATCCTGACCGGCGACGCGAAAGAGCAGCCGAATATTGCGGAAGTTGCTGCCGTCGGTGAAGGAACCTATGTCGACGGCGAACTCAAGCCCCTGACAGTGAAAGTCGGCGACAAAGTCGTTTACAAAAAGTATTCGACGACGGAAATCAAAATCAATGAAGAAGAATATCTGATCATCGCGGAAAAAGATATTCTTGCCATCGTGGAGTAAGGAGGAGAAGATTATGGCTAAGGAACTAAAATTTTCAAAAGATGCGCGTGATTCCGTATTGAAGGGCGTTGACATTCTCTGCAACGCGGTCAAGATCACTCTCGGCCCGAAGGGAAGAAACGTTGTCTTGGATAAAAGCTATGGCTCGCCTTTGATCACCAATGACGGCGTTACCATCGCCAAGGAAATCGAGCTGAAAGATCCCTACCAAAACATGGGAGCGCAGTTGGTCTATGAAGTCGCCAACAAAACCAACGAGGACGCGGGCGACGGAACGACCACGGCAGCCGTGCTTGCGCATTCGATGATCCACAAAGGGATGGACAACATCGAAAAAGGCGCCAATCCGGTTCTGATGCGCGAGGGCATTGAACGGGCGGCGAAAGAAGTTGCCAAGAAATTACTGGAGAAATCCCGGAAAATCGAAACCAATTCCGACATCGCGAGCGTGGCCACGATTTCCTCGGGAAGTGCGGAAATCGGCGAAATCATCGCCGAGGCGATGGATAAGGTCGGACGCGAGGGAGTCATCAGCGTCGACGAATCCCAAGGTTTCGACACATATTTGGAGGTTGTGGAAGGGTTGCAGTATGACAAGGGCTATGTTTCCCCCTACATGGTGACAAACCGCGAAAAAATGGAAGCCGTGTTGGAAAATGCCCTGGTTTTGGTCACTGACCAGAAGATTAATAATGTAAAAGACATCCTGCCGGTGTTGGAACAGGTATTGAAATCCAACAAGCCGCTCCTGATTATCGCGGACGACTTTGAAACCGAAGTCGTGAGCACCTTGATTGTCAACAAACTCCGCGGAACCTTCAACGTTGTTGCGACCAAAGCTCCGGGCTTCGGCGAGAACCAGAAAGACATCCTGACCGACATCGCCATTCTCACCGGCGCGAAATTCTACGCGAAGGATCTGAACATGGATCTGCAGGAGATGACGATTGATGACCTCGGAGTCGCGAAGAAGATTGTCGTGACGAAGGACGCGACGACGATCATCGGCGGCGAAGGCAAACAGGAGGACATCAAGGCAAGAATCGCGGAAATTCGCAGACACATCGAAAACGCCACCGGCGAATATGACAGGAAACGCTATAGCGAGCGGTTGGCTAAACTGACGAGCGGCGTGGCGATTGTAAAAGTCGGAGCGATGACCGAATCCGAACTGAAAGAAAAGAAACTGCGGATTGAGGACGCTCTGAACGCGACCAAAGCTGCTGTTGAGGAAGGCATCGTCCTGGGCGGGGGCGCGATCCTTGTGGAAATCTATAAGGAATTGAAACCCGTCTTGAAATCCGATGTCGTCGACATCCAGAAAGGAATCAATGTCGTCCTTGAAAGCCTGACCGCGCCGATTTATCAGATTGCGGAAAACGCAGGCTTCGATCCGGACGAGATTGTGGAAAAACAATTTGCGGAAGAAGCCAATGTCGGTTTCGACGCGAAAACCGGAAAATGGGTCAACATGTACGAAGCCGGCATCGTCGATCCGACGAAGGTCACCCGCAGCGCCATTCTGAACGCCGCTTCGATTTCGGCACTCCTCATCACCACCGAAGTCGCGGTTGCGGAAATCAAAGAAAAAGAAGACACACCTGCCATTCCGCAAGGCATGTATTGATGAAAAAGCCACCGCAAACGGTGGCTTTTAAAAATGGAGAACGCCATGGATTCAACTGCGAACCATGCATTCAAAGGAGAGCCCGACTCTCCTTTTTTATGTTTACTGTTTCTACGAAAGGTGTTATAATATTGGTAGAGGAGAAGAAAGAAGAAGAAAAATGGATTTTATCAGCAAATTTTTTAAAGAAGGTTTTGAACACGGCGATTATAGTTACGGCCTCACCCATCTCTTATCGATCTTTTTTGTGATTGCATCCATAGTTTTATTCTGTTACTGTTTCCGAAACAAGAGCGAAAAATACATTCTCGGAAAAATGAAAATCATTGCTTTTGTTTGTTTGCCCATTTATTTTCTCAGAAGAATCATCGGTTATGACGGAAGCACGTCTTTGATTGAACATTTCTGGCCCTTCTATCTTTGCAACATCAACACTATTTTTCTGTCCCTTTCCATCATTTTTAATGTGAGACGGGGCAGGGATTTCTTCGTGGTGACCGGTTTGATCGGGGGGATTTTCACTTTCTTGATTCCGGACGGAATCTTCACCGACAGATATCTCACTTTTTCGATCCTGGACAGCATCATGAGCCATTACGTGATCGTCGTCATCCCCGCGGTGTTGCTTTTGACCAGGACCCATGTCCTCCATTACAGGAACATCCACCAGGTTTTCATCGGTCTTTTAATCGTGGTGTTCAATGCGGAAGTTTTGCAGAAAGTTCTTTTCAATAAAAATTTTGATTATCTATTCTTTGATTCGGACATACCCTTCACGATTACCGGGGTTCCCCAGTTCATCATCATTTCTTCATTGGCAATTGTGCTGATTTTGCTGATCTATCATTTGGATCAGGTGTTTGTAAAAAGGAGACTTGCTTATAAAGGATGAAACATCCTTTATGATAAATCATCCACAAATTTATCATCCCTTAGTCCCATGAAAACGGGTTGCCTCAGGCCGCCCGTTTTCGTTTTCATCATGTAGCGGACCCTTCCTACAAGTTTCGGTAGCATCCAGATTGCGTTTTTAGGTTCCGGAAAATGGGGCTCCGCCGGGTGCTTTTCCGAAAACCTCACTATTTTGTCTTTGAATTTTCCGGTCACGACTGTTCCTGCTTTTTCAAACTTTCCCTCTTGGTAGCGTCCCAGAACCAAATCAATTGTGTGCTCCTTCGGAACATATCCCAGAATGACCAAGTCCTCTTCCTTATAGACCTTCATTTTCAGCCAGACGGAACTCCTCTTTCCTGGGTAGTAGGGACTGTTCTTTTCTTTTGCGACGATGCCTTCGAGATTCATTTTCTTCGCGGCTTGGAACAGTTCCTTGCCCCTGTTTTCGATGTATTTGGAGATTGCGAGCTGTTTGCTTTCTTTCACGAATTGTTCAAGCAGTTTCTTTCTTTCGATCAAAGGTTTGTCAATTATGAATCCGTCCTTTAAATATAGCAAATCAAAGGCAACATACACAACGGGGTTCATTTCCGCTTGGATTTTTATTTTCAGGGGGTCCGTCATCATGGCTCTCTTCTGGAGCGCATAAAAATCCGGTTTTCCGTCCTTCACCAAGAGAATTTCCCCATCGAGCAGAACCTTTTCCTTTGCAGATGAATGCAAATCCGCAAGTTCCGGATAGGTTGCGTTCAGGAGTTTTCCGCGTTTGTTGACGAGATCGGTTCCATCGTCGAGATAAGCAAGGGAGCGGATGCCGTCGAATTTTAATTCGTATAAATGATCGGCGCTGTCAAAAACTTCTTCGCTTTCCCGGAAGAGCATTGGGGAAAGGTTTCTGGCATCGAAATCAAGCATGGACTTCGGGGGCGACTTCCTTCAGGCTTTCCCGGAGGGCCGTCATCAGATCCAAAGCCGGATTGAATTCGCCTTCCTCGCGGACAAAGACTTCCTTTCCGGTGATTTTGGCTCTGATCGCGGCTTCGATTTTTTCCCGGTACTCATCCCTGTATTCTTCGATCTTGAAGGGTTTGGTGAGAGCGTTCAGGAGCGTGACGGCAAGCTCGAGTTCCTGTTTTTCCAAATGCATCTCAGCCTCGGGATAGGGATAGGGAAGCAATTCTTCATGGAAGTGGAGCGTGTTGAGGTACATCTTTCCTTCTTTGACGCGGATGGCGATCAAAGTTTCTTTGGTCCCGAGCACCGTTTTCGCTATCCCGCATTTCTTTTCCTTTTCCATCGCTCGTTTCAGAAGCTCAAAAGCCCGTTCCGCCCCTTTTTCCGGAACCACGTAATAAGCGCGGTCGTAATAGAGGGGGTCGATGTCGTCAAGTTTCACGAACTGTTTGATTATGATGGTTTTGTCTTTTTTTGACTTGAGTTTTTCGAAATCCTCCGGAGTGAAGATCACATATTTCCCCTTTTCATACTCATACCCTTTTACGATGTCGCTCTGTTCCACTTCCCTGCCCTCGCAATCGACGCAGGTTTTTTTGTATTTGACGCGGCTTAACGTGTTCCTTTCAACAAGATTAAACCTGATGCCGCCGCTTCTCACGGAAGTGTATAAAGCGATCGGGATGTAGATCAGGCCGAAACTGATCGCGCCTTTGTAACTGATTGCCATTTCCGAACCTCCTTTGCTTATATTATTGATGCTTCCAAAAAAAATATAAGATGATTCGAAAAAAAGCGACATTTGATTGTTATATAAATAGAGGATGAACAGAAAGGAGCGGCTCATGAACAATTATCAAGCAAAAATAAAGGATTTGAATTGGAAAATTAAACTTTCCAAGTTCAAACGCGATGCTTATTCTTTGCTTGGCCACTCTGTAAAAGTCCGAGAAAGCGAAAAAGCCATCTTTGAACTTGAGACGAAATTGATGAAAATCAAATTGGATCATGCAGTGTGATGCCCCGATAATATAAAAAGGCGGAGCCGGAAAACGGCTTCGCCTTTCTTTATCAATCATAGTAACCGGAATTGTTCCGAAAATAGGAGGGTGTCACTCCGGTGGCTTTTTTGAAGACTTTTGTAAAATAGTTCAGGTCCGCATATCCGCAGAGATTCCCGACTTCATAAATCCTGAGGTTGGTTGTGAGCAGAAGATGTTTCGCTCTGGCGATTCTCACGGTGTTCAGGTAATCAATGAAGTTGATGCCGACTTTTTGTTTGAAGAGCCGGCAGAGATAACCCGGCGAGAGATAGAATTCGTTCGCCAGGACATCAAGCGTGAGCGGTTTTGCGCAATTCTGTTCAATGAATTTTACAATCCGTTCAACCAGATAATTCTTCAGTTCGCTTTGGTCGGGGCTCGTTCCGAGCTTCACGGGCAGCTTTCCTTCCGCCTTTGCGCCCCGGAGGACTTTGAGCAGGGCTTTGACCGACTGGCGGGTGTATTCATAGATGCAGATGTGGCATTCCGGCAGGGCTTGCCCCAGGACGTCATAGGGCGTTCTGAGCGATATCAGCATCACCCTGGCCCCCGACTGCAAGAGATTGGAGTAGAGGACCCTCTGCACGAGCGTGAGGTGGGAATCCGAAAGGGCAAGCACCACTTTCTTTCCCTTTGCGAATTCCTGGACATCGTTGACGTTGAAGTTTTTGTTGTCAATGGAAAGGTGGGGAATCTTGAATTCTTCGCCCAAGATTTCCGCTATGTCCAAATCCTCCACGTTCTTGTCTTCGGCTATCGAACTCACATAATTGGTGACGCCGACGGCGACGGTGTTTTCGTCGATTCGGAAGGGCTCACCCGAGGCGATGGTGATGCTGGCAAGGCTAGCCGCTTCCGCTATCTCCCGGTTTTTCTCGGAGTCGATTTCCGGCTTCATTTTCCGGCAGTATTTTTCTTTGTATTTGAGGATTCTTTCGACCGCTTCGTCCACGGAATGAAGAAATGCCGCATCGTTCTTCGCCGCATCAAGGAGGGAATTCCTGACAATGAGTTGGCGGCCGAAGGAATGGCTCACGGTGAGGATGTCGCAGCTTGCCTGAACGGCAAAGATGACGGCTCCCGCTAAAGAATAGGCCCTGGTCAGGGCATCCATTTCCAAGCAGTCGGAAATGACGAGCCCCTTGAAGCCGAGTTCTTTCCGCAGGAGGTCATGAATGACTTTCTTGAAAATCGAGGCCGGAAAACGGTCGTCGAGTTTTCTGTAGAGGATGTGGGCGGTCATGATCTCATCGGGAAGGTAGGAGCCCATGTAGGGCAGGAGTTCATTGGTCCAAAGCGAGTATCAAGGCAATGCCCACCTGAAAGATGAGAACGAGGCCCACCAGAATCAAGGTGTTGATCAGGGATGTCTGGAATTTTTTATCGGTGAACATCGTGATGTAATTACCGAAGCCGATGAATTTCGGATTCTGGTCCAAAATACTTTCGAAATAAGGCTTTTCATTACTCCCTCTTTGCTAATAAATCATGCTAGGTTAATAAAAAGAAAAAAAGTATTTTGGTAAAACTACCAAAATACTCATCATTAATTTCAAAAAAAATGGTGCGGCTAGTGAGATTTGAACTCACACATCAATTGCTGATACTACCCCCTCAAAGTAGCGCGTCTACCAATTCCGCCATAGCCGCATTTCACGCACTATATATTATATCACAAAACAAAAAGAATGCAATAGTTTTTTAACCAAACCAGGCGTTTAATTTTTATAAATCGAATACAATGATAATGCATCAATAACAATGTTTCATATCCGACACCGGTGCCGTGGCATAGCCCAACCTAGCAAGGAAAAGAATATCTTATATCCTCGCACTAACATTTTCAAGGATTATAAGATAGTTTTTTTGCACTATGAATAGCAATCATATTTTCTTAAGGCATTCAAGAAATGCAAATGTGATTTGCATTATTTCCTGCCGATGTTGACTTTTTATTAATCGAAAGATAAAATATTTATGACGAAGATTATTCACTATCAGCACCTAACATTTCTTTGGTCTTAACCGAAATAAAACAACTGGTGAAAAAAATGAGGAGGAAAGAGCGTTTGAAGCGCTCATGCATTTTATGGGATTCAATGATTATCAGGGCGACGGAGATAGAAATAATGGTCTCGCCGCCGTCCTTTCCAGCTTGCTCTTTGTCGGAAGCGCGGTTTTAATCTATTTTTTGAAATTAAAGGATGCATCCCATCTAGCCGAAGCGATTGTCTTGTGGGTCATTTCGGGAATATTTTTCCTGGCAGGCATCGTTCTCTTCATCCACGGTTTGGTTGCGCTTGCGGGAAGTTCCGGAAAACCCCGGAATAGCGGTGGGAACGCCTTCATCAATACCGATCCTCTCGCCGGAATCCTGGCCTTCATCCTCAGCGTGGTTTTCACGCTCACAGCCATTTTCTTTTGGTATCCCCTGTATCAAAGCGGCGAGGACGAGGTGGGGGTCTGGTTTTTCAGTGTATTCGCGTTCTTGCTTTTCTTTTATGCGCTTTCCGTCCTATTGGTAAACATCAGAAGGAAATGATGCCCGAAAGGGCTTTTTTTTCGGCATCTTCGCTTTCGTATATTTTTATCGCCTTGAGAAAAAATAAATCTGAGGTGCGACATGAATTATACGATTATGCTCGGAGAAGTGAAAGGGGACGTGGATAAAAAATGGCAGCCGGACTTGAAGGAATTGTTTGAAGCCGCTTTTTCCTATCTCAACCGGGTTTTCAAAAAATCCCTGAAAAGCCCTCCTTCATTCCGGAAGGAAGAAATCCAGGGGGTGTTTGTTGAGGGGGCGGCGGCTTATTTGTATTACAGGCAGTTAAAAATGCTGCTTTTTCCGCTTTCGGTAAGAATCGGCTTGGGGGAAGGGAAGCATTACCAGATCAGTTCGGAAACATTTGAAGGCCCGGCGTATTTCCATGCGGAGCGGGCGCTTGCCCTGGCCCGGGCGAAGGATGCGGGCGCTGTTTACGTCTCCTTCAGGAAAACCGACAAATATCTGAATGCGATACTTCTGGCGAGCGAGCATTTGGAAAGGAGGCAATCGCTTGGTGGGAACTTGGTCCGCTTGTTTTCGGAAATCTATTTTCCCCTGTATAAAAAGAACGCAATGGAGTTTTCGGAATACGGCGAAGAGAAGAATCTGCTCAAAGCTTTGAGGCTCAAAGAAAAGTTTTTCGAAATCCTATTGGAAAACAAGCGTCCCTTTCCGGAATTCATGCTTCCAAAACTTTCGGAATGCAAACTGATTGATCTGGAAGCCCTTTATGCCAGGGAAAAAGAAGAACTTGTCAGTTGTTTCTGGGAGCGCGGCTTTTGTACAAAGATCGCTGCAAGCCTAAAGATGAGCAGGCAGAACGTGAGCAAGCACCTGGATTCCGGCATCATTTTCCAAAGAAATCTTGAGGGAAGCGCCGCCCTTTTCCTCACGGAAAGGAAATGATTGGCGGAAAACTGAAAAATGTGATTGTAAAAAGGAAGAAAATGTAATAAAATGGTCGAAGTTAGTTAATTTGCGAAGGAGATGAATTAAATGGATTTGAAAACGCTTGTAATCATCCTTGCCACTGTTTTTGTTGCCGTGCTTTCGTTTGTTTTTGCTTTTTGGCTTTACCTCTGGGTAAAAAAGCAGCCTGCCAAAAACAAAAAAATCGCTCACATCGGAAAATTGATCAAACAGGGAGCCAATGCTTTCTTAAAGAAAGAATACATGTCCCTTTTGAAATTTGCCGGAGCGGGCGCGGTCTTGATTTTTGTTTTCCTGCCGAAACCGCTTTGGTCGGAAGGCGAGAAGCTTCTCAATCACGTGGTCATGACCGCTGCTTTCATTTTCGGCATGATTTTTAGTGCCGCGGCCGGCAAAATCGGCATCATGGTGGCGACCATCGCCAACCAAAAGACTGCCGAAGCCGCAAAATCCGGCATCAGCAAGAGCTTCCTGGCGGGCTTCAGGGGCGGAGCCGTGATGGGTATGGCCGTCGTCGGTTCGAGCCTTTTCGGGATCGCGCTGCTCACGCTCGTCATCGGTTATCTCACAAAGGACTATTCTGCCCTCATCGGCTTCAGCTTCGGTGCTTCGGGCTGGGCTTTGTTCGCGAAAGCTGGGGGCGGCATCTATACCAAGACCGCGGACATCAGCGCCGACCTTGTCGGTAAGGTCGAGCTGGGAATTCCGGAAGACGATCCGCGCAATCCCGCGGTCATCGCCGACAATGTCGGTGACAATGTCGGGGACGTTGCCGGAATGGGGGCTGACCTTTTCGACTCCAACGTCGCTTCGATTGCTGCTGCCCTGGTCATGGCGGCTTCCCTCGGCAGCAAACTGGGCGAAAGCGCCTTTTTGGAAATGGTCTTCGTCTACGTCGCTTTGGGACTCCTTTCTTCGATGCTCGGCGTGATGTTCGCGCGCATGGGCAGGGATGGGAACCCGACCAGAGCCCTGAACATCGGTACCTATCTCACGACCGGGCTTTTTGCTGTCCTGACAGCGGTTGCGACTTTCTTCTTGGAATTTGAATGGCGCGTTTGGGGCGCCTCGGTCGTCGGTCTCCTCGTTGGCGTCATCATCGGCCTCACGACTGATTACTTCACGAACGACTTAAGAAAGCCCGTGCGGATGGTCGCGAAAGCGAGCAAATCCGGGCCCGCATTCACGATTCTCTCCGGTGTCAGTTATGGTTTCCTGAGCGTGCTTCCGGCAATGATCGGGATTGCGATTTCCGCGCTCGCCGCATTCATGCTCTGCAAGCCGCTCGGAACGGCCAGCGGGCTTGAGGTGGAAGCCGGCATGTTCGGGGTTGCGATGGCGGCTGTGGGCATGCTTTCGATCGTCGGCATGATTGTGAGCAACGATGCTTACGGCCCGATAGTGGACAATGCCAGGGGGCTTGCGGAAATGGGCGGCCTGGGCGAAGATGTGATTGAGACGACCGACAAACTGGACTCCGCCGGAAACACAGTCAAAGCCGTCACCAAGGGCTTTTCGATCGGTGCCGCGGGACTTACGGTCATCTCCCTTCTCTTTGCTTTTGTAATTGAGGTAAACGATTCGGCCGGCGCTATAATCATCCAACACTTTGACATCATGAATCCGATCGTTTTCTTCGGCATGATTGTCGGCGCAGCGGTTCCCGCAGTCTTCAGCGCCCTGCTCATGCTCGGGGTTGACAGGAACGCTCAGCGGATGGTTGAAGAAATCCACCGTCAGTTCGAAGAGATTCCGGGACTGAAAGAAGGTAAAGAAGGCGTCGAGCCCGAATACGATAAATGCATCATGATTGCGACCACAGGCGCGCTCCGCGAACTGCTTCCCGCAGGCCTCTTCGCGATAGCCATCACGCTCGTCGTCGGCTTCGTCGGCGGAGTCACCGCAATCGGCGGTTTCCTTGCCGGGAACATCGTAAGCGGACTCCTGATATCGCTCTTCATGAGCAACAGCGGCGGCCTCTGGGACAATTCCAAGAAATACATCGAAGCCGGAAACTGCGGCGGGAAGGGCAGCGAAGCCCATAAGGCCGGAGTCGTCGGCGACACCGTGGGCGATCCTTTCAAGGATACAGCTGGTCCCAGCATCAACACCCAAATCACGGTCGTGAGTTTGGTGGCGACGCTGTTTGCGGAACTGTTCCTGATCATTTCGCTCTTCTCATGAGTTATAAGCCATAGCAGTTTATTCCTTGGCAATCAAGCCCCTCTGCGTTGAGGGGCTTTTTGGTCTTCATTTTATTTTTTTATTGATTATGTGTCAAAAAATGGTATAACGTATTTGCGTAAAGCAAATTATCATTGGGAGGGTTTATGAGGAAATTTGTCAGTTTTATTTTTGTACTGTTGTTGTCTTTGATATTTGTGGGATGCACCGAAAAAGCCCAGGAACCGGAGTTTCGCGTGCATGACAATCACATCCAATGGAAATACAAATCGGAGGACAAGTGGACCGATCTGATTTCGCTGGATGATTTGAAGGGCGAAGACGGAATCGACGGCAATGCGCCCACGGTAGAAATCAGCGAAGACGGATTTTGGGTAATAAACGGCCAAAAAACTGACGTCAAAGCAAGGGGAGAAGTCGTGGAAAAGGAAACCCATACGGTTCAGTATGTCTTAAACGGCGGGACGCTTCCGGACGGCAATGAAGAAGTTGAAATACAAGAGGGAGATCCTGTGCCCCTGCCGATTCCGGTTAGGGAAGGGCACTCTTTCGTCGGTTGGTTCGACGAAGAGGGACATCGGGTCAAGTCCTATGACGTGGTGAGTTCGGACCTGGTGCTCTATGCCAAATGGGAAATGGAACTTAGCGAATTGGGAGCCTTTCTGAAAGCTTTCATGGGCGATAACCACACACTCAAGATTTATTATACTAGAGAAGTGGAGGGGGTGGTTGATGAAAAGGAAAGCATATTGAATAAAAAAATGACTGATGGGAATTTGATTAATTATAACTTGGAAAATCCCGATGGCGAAAATGTCTATATCTCCGTTGATGAGAGCAACGCTTATTTATTAATTGCGGATGTTGAGACTCTCAATTTTTTCTTTGACATTTTTCCCGCGAAAGAACTGGACAATATCCTAAGCTTTGCCTTCAAAATTAACACCGACGCCTTAAGCGAACGCGATTTCTACAAAAACGAAGAAGGCATTTACATGTCCCATATTGAAAGTGAAACTATCGTTGACCTCACCGGGAACGATTACGCTGACACCGCATTTTTCTACGGAATCGTAGAAGTTGATTTGGATGCGAAAAAATTGGTTCTGGAAATCCATTGCTACCCGGGGGATGAATACATAAGGGAAAGATATGTTATTTACATAGCTGATGTCGGAACGACCGAAGTGGACATTCCCATCGAAAATGCCGTTGTCGTCATGAAAAAAATTATAGATACATATAGAGAAATGATCGCTGACGATATGCTTTCCGCTTTCGATGAATACTATGATTTATTGTTTGCCAGGTTGGAAGAAGTGACCGACATCTGGGAATTTATTGATTTATATAATGAGATGATTAATGTCGATCTTGACTTTGAATTCGATGATTTCAAAGAATACAAATATAATAAAATTTCGATGCTTAAATATTTCATTGAACAAAACAAAGCAGTGGCGACGGATGAGAGCGTTGCGGAAATGGAAAGTATTTTGGAAGATGCCCTTGAAGAATTTGCCTCAGCAACCGCTTTGGAATTCTTCGCGCTGTATAATGAATATCGGGCAAGTCTTGAAGAGGCATTTGTGATTGATCCTGAAAAACAAGCCCTTGAGGAAGCGCGTGCGGATAGCATCGAACAAATCTATGACATTTATGATGAATTCCTGGATTACATATACTATTTTGAAAATCCGGGTTTCAAGAATATTCGTGACAATTACCTCAGGCAAGCTCGGGAAAGCGTTGATGCGGAAGAATTGGAAGCAATACCAGCAAACTATAGGGAAGAACTGATGGCGCTTGATCTGGTGTATAACTCTGAAATCCTGAGTGAAGCAAAAAATTACGCCAGCTACGAAGCCACTGAGTTTTTCTATGGAATTGCTACTAATTTTAGGGATGCATACTCGGACGAATATGATGGTGTATTAGATGAAATCGCAGACGCGACCAATCCATTAAAATTGGAAGGCATCCTCGAGGAATTCAAAGCGGAGGTGATTGGAGGTCTCAGAGAGGATTACGATGCGCTCGGCAAAGAAAAATATGATTATTATAAGGCAGTCGTGATTGATGAAAAAATCGGGGAGTTGGACACTCTTTATGAAAACTTTTTAGCCGATTTGGAGGAAGCTAACAAGCTTTGGAACTTGGATGAGGCATACTGGATATTTATTGATGCATCTTCCCTGCTTCCGACCGATTACCTTAAGGAAAGTGGTTGGAATTACTCACTCCTCCTTGAAGAAAAGTACTTTGAGCTTTGCATCATGGCAACGGCGGAATCCCTCTCTGCCATGGAAGTCGCTTATGCGAGCGCGCTCAACGCAATCAAGACCGCGGAGACAATCGCTGATCAGGAGGCAGCATATTATGCCGCGATTGCGGAACTTGAAGATTTGTATGAAGAAGACGAAGCTAAGGTCCTTTTCAGCGAATACATTGCTTTTGCCGTGTTTTTAATGGAAGCAACGATGTCTTGGTATAACTATATTTCTGAAAATGATGATTATTATGAAGCAGTTATGGAGCATACCGAAGAATTCATTGCTTTGGTAGAAGCAGCAGAATCCCTGGAAGCTGCCGAAGCGCGATACCAAGAATGGTTCCTCGAACTGATTGACATGCCCTTCATCATTTCCGAAAGCAGATTCGTTGCTAATAGAGCAGGCCTTGTCGATGGTTTGACGGACCAACTCAATGACGTGCTTGATCCCGCTTCCGAAGCATACCAGAGCCTCTACGCTTTGATTGAAGAAATCGGCTCGACATATTATCTTCCCACAATTCTCGAAAATACCTATGATTTCTTTATGCAAATCCAAGAGTATAAATAAAGCGCAATAAGCGAACCTCCCAAAGCAACAAATGCTTTGGGAGGTTTTTTCGTAGGGGTTAATAGAAAAAAGCATGGTTGCGTCCATGCTTCAGTCATTTCTTCCTTTTCCGAATGGAAGTCAGAATCAGAATTGTAAGGTAAATCACGGCGATGCCGAGAAAGACGGCCAGAATTCCCTGCCAGGCAATGTCAAGACTTTCTTTTATTGCTAGATACATTGGCATCCTCCTTAAAACATGAAGAGCGACAGAATCACGCCGCCCGCGAGGACGGAAGCGATTTGCCCGGAGACATTTGCGGAAACGGCATGCATCAGGAGATGGTTTTCAGGATCCGCCTCAAGCCCCATTTTCTGCACGACCCGCGCGGACATCGGGAAGGCGGAGATGCCCGCCGCTCCGACCATCGGATTGATTTTCTTTTTCGTAAAGAGATTAATTGTCTTAGCGAAGAGCACGCCCCCGATCGTATCAAAGACGAAAGCGCCGAGGCCGAGCCCCATGATCATCAGTGTCTGCCAGGTCAGGAATTCAGCGGCTTTCATTTTGAAAGCAATTGAGATTCCGAGCAATAAGGTGACGATGTTCACCAGGGCGGTCCGTGCAGTCTCCGCGAGCCCCTCCAGGACGCCGCATTCGCGGATGAGGTTTCCGAACATCAGGAATCCGACAAGGGCAAGGGACTGGGGAGCAATCAGGCCGGCGATGATGGTGACTGCGATCGGAAAGATGATTTTCGCGGTTTGCGAAACTTCCTTCGGATTGTAGGGCATCTTGATTTTTCTTTCCTTCTTGGTCGTGACAAGCTTAATCGCAAAGGGTTGGATGATCGGCACCAAGGCCATGTAGGAATAGGCTGCGACGGTGATGGGACCGATGTATTGGGATTTCAAGACATTCGCGACCAAAATCGAGGTCGGACCGTCGGCTGCGCCGATGATTCCGATCGCTGCCGCATCGCTGATGTCGAAGCCGATGGCGCTCGCGATGATGATGGTGATGAAGATTCCGACCTGGGCCGCGGCCCCGAAAAAAATCAGTTTCGGATTGGAAAGCAGCGGGCCGAAGTCAATCATGGCGCCGATGCCGATGAAGAGCAGCAACGGAAAGAGTTCTCCCATCTCGAGGCCAAAATTATAGAGAATCTGAATCACGCCATGCGCCTGTTCGCCGCCGATCATTTGATTGAGGACCCCGGAAAAGGGGATGTTCACCAGAATCGCCCCGAAACCGATCGGAAGCAGGAGCGCGGGTTCCATTTTAAAACGGACCGCGAGCACAATCAGGACCAATCCGATCGCGAACATGACAATGCTCTGCCAGCTCAATTCCTTAAATGATTTCAACAAAAACTCAACAAAATTCATTTCGTCTCCCACGCAAACAGATATTCCATCCTATTGTACAACCTAAGCGGTTTTTTGTCAAGAAAGGTACAAGCCGCCATTTCTATAGTAT
>LFRY01000008.1:1742-14571 GCA_001512995.1 Acholeplasmatales bacterium DTU067 | reverse complement strand
ACTGCGAGGCGGATTTCCTCTTGGAAAGCGACCAGGCGCTTGATTTCCTCATGTGCGAATTCTAAAGCCTCGATCAAATCTTCTTCCGAAACTTCCTTGGCATCGCCTTCGACCATGTTGATGGCTGCACGCGTGCCCGCGACCGTGATGAACATGTCCGATGCTTCCTGTTCTTCGACGGTTGGGTTATAGATCAATTTGCCGTTCACCCTGCCGACATTGACGCCGGCAATCGGTCCTTCAAAAGGAATTTCGGAAATCATCAGCGCAACCGACGATCCGAGCATCGCCGCCATTTCCGATGAATGGTCGGGATTGGCGCTTAAAACGGTGTTCACGACCTGAACTTCATTCCGGAAACCTTCCGGAAAGAGTGGCCGGAGCGGCCGGTCGATCAATCTGGAAATCAATGTTTCGTGCTCGCTCGGTCTGCCTTCCCTTTTGAAGAACCCGCCCGGTATTTTCCCCGCGGCATAGAGCTTTTCCTGGTAGAGAACCATGAGCGGGAAATAATCCAGTTCAACGGGTTTGGCGGAACAGACGGCAACGGAGATGACCGCCGTGTCTTCGAACCGAACGATGCAAGCGCCGTTTGCCTGTTTCGCGACTTCGCCGACTTCTACAATCAATTTCCGGTTTCCTTGTTGGTATTCAAATACTCTTTTTTCGTTCATGCTTTACTCCTTGTTGCTTTTTCAAAAAGGGTATGGACATACCCTTTACTTCCTGAGGTTTAGTTTTTTAATTAAATCCAAATAAGCCTGGGAATCCTTCTTTTTCAGGTAGTTCAGTAAATTCCGGCGATGTCCGACCTTCTTAAGCAAACCCCGGCCGGAATGATAATCGTGCGGATGAGCTTTGAGATGCTCGTTCAGACGATTGATTTCCGCCGTCAGAATCGCGATTTGAACTTGAACGGAACCCGTGTCTTTTTCGGTTTTTCCGAATTTAGCGATGATTTTCGCTTTTTCTTCTTTCGAAATGCAAGACATGATTTTTCCTCCTATTGTAAATTTTAGCCGATGCCCCAGACAACGTCGGAGATTCGTTTGTCAGAGTGCACGGACTTTATTATTATACCACAATTATTAAAAGATGTAAAATGTTTTTCCTATTTTTCTAGATGGATCAGCGCTTCAAGCAGCATGCGGTTGCTGTTCAAAGCCGCTCGTTCCAAATTGTCTTCAAAATCCTGGAGTTGGCCCTTGATGCCGATGATGTCGCTGATCGCCCGGACGGATACGAAGGGAACTCCGTAAAACAAAGCGCTTTGGGCAAAGGCGGCGGATTCCATGTCAAAGGCGAGGACGTTTTCGTTCCGGTAAGGTCCTTCCAAAAGCGGTTCGATGTCTTCCGGTTCGGAAAAAAACTTGTCTCCGGTCAGAATCGTCCCGATTTTATGGGGCAGGGAAACCTTCCGAAAGAGTTCGGAACCGGAAGGCAAGAAACGCGGATAGCCCGGGAGTTCCCCGTAAACATATTTCCCGCCCGCAGTGATATCGACATCCGCATATGCAACCCTGTCCGCGACCACCACCTCACCAATTTCGACCTTCCCGGGAACGCCACCGGCAACGCCGGTGTTGATGGCAAGCTGAGTGTCGGGATGCGCGTGCATGAGTGCGGAAAAGAGGATTCCGGAAGCGACCTTCCCGACGCCGGACTGTACGACGACGAGTTCCTTGCCGGAAAAGCTCCCCACGTAAAAGGTGGTTTTCAATTTCTTTTCCTCGCGCAAATTTTCCATATGCGGAAGCAAAAATTCGATTTCCTCCCGCATCGCGCCAATGACTGCGATCTTCATGCTTCCTCCAAAATTTTCGCCGCCTGGGCGATGTCCTTTCTAATCTGCATGAGCAAGGCTTCCGGACCGGAATATTTGATTTCCGGGCGCAGGTATTTTACAAAATCCACCGCGATTTCCTCACCGTAAATGTCTTCATCAAAATCCAGGATATGCACTTCCAAACGGGGCCGTTCCACGTAATTCAGGGTCGGGTTGTGACCGAGATTGCAGACGCCGGCGTGTTTTTTGCCGCGGACCGTGATGATCACGGCATAGACGCCCTCTTTCAAAAAATGATAGTCCCCGGCCATTTCGATGTTGGCGGTGGGAAATCCGATTTTTCTGCCCACCCCGTCCCCGGGTATGACTCTTCCCGTGATGCTGTAATGGCGCCCGAGCAGGGCCGCGGCCTCTTCCGTTTTTCCGGAAGCGAGCAGGGAACGGATGATCGATGAGCCGATTTTCTTTTCGTTGTGGATGATTTTATCCAGCACCAGAACAGGATATTTTTCTTGCAAACTTGCCGGGTTTCCCGCTCCCCGGAGTCCGTATCGGTAATCAAAACCGACGAAGATCTTTCTGATGTCGAGCCTGCCCAGGACTTCCCGTTCGAATTTCTCCGGGGAAAGGCGGGCAAATTCGGGGGTGAAATTGACGACGAAAAGATAATCGACGCCCAAAGCCGCCATGGCTCTCACTTTTTCCGAAAGCGGCGTGATGTAACCCTGGTAGGGGCGTTTTTTTAAAACGAAGTCGGGGTGCGGCTCGAATGTCAGCACCCCCGCTTTCAGCTTGTTTTCCCGGGCATATTTGACCGTCTCGCCAATCAAACTTTGATGGGCGCGGTGCAAGCCGTCAAATTCGCCCAAAGCGAGCGCAATCCCTCCCAGGTAATGGTAATTTTGATTTTTGAAATGAATCAGTTCCATACTCTTTCCGCGTGATACGTTCCTTTAATGTATTTATAGATCGCGAGCAATTCTCCGTTTTCTGTGAAGGCGATGTGGGGATCCTTTCTTCCGACCAAGTTTTCAGGAAGTTTGTTCCCGTTCTTGATTCTTTCGGCCAAGATGCCGGCTTCGATCTTGGGGAAAGCGAGGGAATCAGCCATCTTTATCAGGCGATAATTTCCTGATTCCAAGTCTTGGAGCGTATGCGCTTCTTCAATCCTGAAGGGGCCGCTCGCAAGCCTTTCCAGGGCGGAAAGGTGGGCTGGATAGCCGAGTTTTTCGCCGATTTCCTTCGCAAGCGTCCTGACATAGGTGCCTTTGGAAACCTTGCAATAGAAGGAAAATTTGGCCGCTCCCCCAACATAGGTCACCGGGCTTTTTCTTTCCAACCTGTGAATCACCACTTCCCGCGGTTTCCGTTCGACGTCCCTCCCCGCGCGCGCATATTCGTAGAGTTTCATTCCGTCCATTTTGAGGGCTGAATAGAGGGGCGGAACCTGGAACCTTCTACCCACAAGCTCAGCAAGCGCTCGGTCGGGATCATCGAGTTTTTCAACTTCTGTTTGGGAAATGATTTTCCCTTCCGCATCCTCCGAGTCCGTCCCGATGCCGATCGTCACTTCCCCAAAGTATTCCTTCTCCTGGTTCAAAAGATAATTGGAGAGTTTCGTCGCCGAGTTGACCAAAACGACGAGGAGTCCCGTCGCGAGCGGGTCAAGCGTCCCCGCATGGCCGATTTTTTTAACGCCCAGGATTTTCTTCACTTTTTGGATGGCGGCATGGGAAGTCATGCCTTTTTCTTTGTTTAAAAGCAATACACCGTTCATACTTGCAATATTATACCACATTTCGACTTATTTTAACAGTAAAGCCTGCTTCATTTATCGAAAACATGCTCAAGTTTCCCGGCAACGTCCGCAGCCATTTCCCGCGCACGACTGAGAATGCTTTCTGCTTCGCGAAGCGTTTCTTCTTTGAACTCCTGATCAGGAAAACTTACCAGATTCGTTTTCACATTCATCACCGCGCCTTCAATGCCGGCGGCGACCAAAAGCGTGCCGACGCCGAAATCGGAGAGCGCGGATTTTGTGGCGTGGAAAAACATCGGCATCGCCGTCTCCAGAGCGGAAAGCCCCGCCCTGGCGGTCTTCAGGGGCACTTCCGTGGCTTCCATGGTCGCTATAGTAATCGCTTCTTCCCTCCTTGCCTTTTCTTCATCCGTCTCTTTCGGCAGCCGGAAAGCGCTCATGATCTTTTCAAAAGCCAGGCTGTCCCGGTCGGCCAAGAGGATCGCCACGTTTTTTATTTCTTCAAGCCGCGCGAGGCGTTTTAAATAATCCTCCCGCGCAGGTTCCGGAAGTTCCCGGAATTTCTTTTTTAGTAGCGTAATGTGAGCCACCATCCTGAGCAGTCCGATTCCGAAGGCAATCGCGGCCGCAGAAACGGTTCCGCCGCCGGGAGTGGGGGCGGCGGAGTCGATTTTATCCAAAAATTCCTTCACTTTCAAATCAAAAAAATTCATGGTTCCCTCCTTAGGACTCTCTTTCCTCCGATGTACACTTCCCGCACGAGGTTGATTCCAAAGCGGTAAAACACATAATCCAGATTCCGCGCCGCGAGGACGACGAAATCCGCATCCATTCCGGGCTCCAAACTCCCTTTCGAGTGAAGCCCCGAGGCTTTGGCGGCGTTGACGGTCACCGCGGAAAGCACTTCTTCGGGGGTCAGACCCATTTTCAGGACCGCCAATTGCATGGCAAGCTGCAAGTTTTCGGATGGGCTGCTGCCCGGGTTGTAATCGCTTGCGATCGCGACTGCGGCTCCGAAGTCGATCAGTTTCCGCGCGGGCGCGAAGTTCTTGTTTAAATAGAACGAAGTGAGGGGGAGCAGCACGGCAACCGTTTCGCTTTCCGCAAGCTTCCGCAAATCCTCCTCGCTCGAATTCAGAAGATGCTCGGCTGAGACCGCGCCCAATTCCGCGGCAATCGCCGCGCCCCCGAGCGCGTTCATTTCGTCGGCATGGATCTTCACGCCGAAACCCTTTGCCTGCGCATGTCCCAAAAACTCCCGCGCCTCCTCCGCGCTGAAGACTCCTTCCTCGCAAAAGATGTCGACGAAGTGTGCCAGGCGGCCTTCCTTCACCGCATCCAAAACCCGCTTCATCAATTCCAAAAAATCTTTCCGGCTTTGATATCCTTCGGGAAGGGCATGCGCGCCCATGAAGGTCGGTACAAGCGTCTGCGGGAGGTTTTGGTTCAATTTCCGGACGACTTCAAGTTGCTTGAGTTCCGTTTCCAAATCCAGGCCGTAACCGCTCTTGGCTTCGACGGCAGTGACCCCGAAAGCAAGCATGTTTTTGAGCCTGCCTTCCGCTTCCCGGTAGAGTTCCTGAAAAGAGGCATTTCTCGTCGCGCGCACGGTCGCGAGAATACCGCCCCCGCTTTTCAGGATATCCAGATAATCAACGCCCGCAAGTTTTTTCCGCATTTCATTTTCGCGGCTGCCTGCGTGGACCAGATGCGTGTGCGAATCAATGAATCCGGGGAGGACCAGGGCTCCTTCCAAGGAAATCAATTCCGCACGCCCATGCCGCTTGTAAGCATCCCCCGTTCCGATTTCTTTCACCTTCCCGCCCCCAACAACAATGTATGCATCCTTCAAGGGGGAAAGTTTCCCCATCGCTTCTCCCTTGCGGAGTTTGGGACCCGCAAGCGGATAGAGCAGGGAAATATTATGAAAGACCTTCAGTTCATTTTCCGCCAGGTACATATTTCCTCCTCACAAGGCTGGCAAGCATTTCCTCATCCGCAAGATACGGAAGCGTAATCTGGTCGCCGGAATTTAAATTGTGTTCGACCGCAGTCGCAAGCGAATTCGGATTCCTTGCCCAAGCCCGCCGCGCGATGCCGCCGTTGACGTCCCAAGCCAGGGCGGTTTTAATGATGCCGTCGACGCGTTCGGAACCGTCCAAAACCAAACCGAAACCGCCGTTGATGGCTTTTCCGATGCCGACACCCCCGCCGTTGTGGAGCACGGCAAGCGTCATTCCCCGGGCGCAGTTACCGGCGAAGACATGGGTCGCCATTTCCGCCATTATGTTGGAACCGTCCCTGATGTTCGCGGTTTCGCGGAAGGGGGAATCGGTTCCGCCCACGTCATGGTGGTCGCGCCCGATCATGACCGGTCCTATTTCTTTGTTTCTGACCATTTCGTTGAATCTGAGGGCGATTTTTACCCTGCCGACGGCATCCTGATAAAGGATGCGGGCCTTCGTTCCCACGACGAGGTTATAATCCCTGGAGTTTTTGATCCAGTTGTAATTGTCCAAGTCCTGGAAGCGGCGTTTGTCGATGCAGGCAAGGGCAGCTTGATCGGTCTTTTCCAAATCCTCATCCTTGCCGCTCAGGCAAACCCAACGGAAGGGCCCATACCCATAATCGAAAAGAATCGGCCCCATGATGTCTTCCACATAACTGGGCCAAATGAAGCCCTCGTCAGGGTTTTTGCCGTTCCTGCAGATTTCCGGAACCCCGGCGTCATAAACTGCCTTCATAAAGCTGTTTCCGTAGTCGAAGAAATAGGCACCCTTGGAAACAAGCGCTTTGATGGCAAGGTAGTGGCGCTTCAGGCTAATGTCGACGAGTTGGGTGAAGCGCGTTTTGTTTTCGCGGAGCATTTCCGTACGTTCTTCGTAAGTGAGGCCGACCGGGCAGTAGCCCCCGTCGTAGACATTGTGACAGGAGGTCTGGTCGGATAATAAATCAATTTTCAGGTTCTTCCTGTCCGCATATTCCAATAAATTAACGATGTTTCCGAAATAGGCGATGGCGCGCGAAGTTTTTTCATGCACGCATTTATAGGCAAGATTAAAAGCTTCTTCCGGTGTGTCGACGATTGTGTGGATCCACCCCTGCTCGTAACGGGTTTTGATCCGCGAATAATCAACTTCCGCAATCAGTCCGACGCCCCCCGCGATCACCGCCGCTTTTCCCTGGGCCCCGCTCATCCCACCGAGGCCGCTGGAAACGAAGAGTTTGCCGGCGAGGTTCTTGTCTCGGGGAATGCCAAGTTTTTCTCTTCCCGCATTGAGGAGCGTCGAGTAAGTTCCGTGCACGATGCCCTGGGGGCCGATGTACATCCAACCGCCCGCGGTCATCTGGCCGTAGGAAGCGACACCCAAGCTCGCCGCTCTGTTCCAATTCTCCAAATCATCGTAAAGCCCCACCATCAGGCCGTTGGTGATGATCACCCGTGGCGCTGTCGGATGGGATTTAAAGATTCCGAAGGGATGCCCGGAAGCGATGACCAGTGTCTGATCCTCCTCCAGTTCCTCAAGATAGCGCTTGACGAGCCAGTACTGCATCCAGTTCTGGAAGACTGCGCCCGTTTCCCCGTAAGTCACGAGTTCATAAGGATAGAGCGCGACATCGATGTCGAGGTTGTTGTCGATCATGACCTGAAGAGCCCGCCCCGCAAGCGTCCTTCCCCTGTATTCGTCAATCGGTTTCCCATAAATCCTCTCTTTGGGCCGGAAACGGTATCCGTATATCCTGCCCCTGGTGAGGAGCTCTTCCAAAAACTCCTCCGCCAACACCCCATGCCATTTTTCGGGAACATAGCGGAGCGCGTTTTTCAAAGCAAGAACGGTTTCTTTTTCGCTCAGGACGAACTCGCGCTTCGGAGCGCGGCGGATGCCGGGAACGAACTCCGGATATGAAGGGAGTTCCGGAAAGATTTCCTCGAGTTTTATTTTCATCGCATCGGAAATTGTTTTGTTGTTCATCTTACCCTCCTACAAAAGCGATCCGGTTTGTTTTTCGACGGATGCCAGGAATTCCAGATCGTCAATTATTTTTTCCGCTTTCTCAAGATACGGATACATGATCACGTCGTTTTCCAAAAATGGAATCTGATTTCGGAAATGCCGGTAAGCGGCTTCCGTGCCCCGTCCCAGCCTTTTCTTTCGGAAAGATAGCGCCTGGCAGGCGGTGAAGACCTCCATCGCCAATACTTTCCGGGCGTTTTTCAAGATTTCCCGGGCTTGCCTGGCGGCGACCGTTCCCATCGAAACATGGTCTTCCTGGTTCCCGGAAGAGGGAATCGAATCGACACTCGCCGGATGAGCGAGCACTTTGTTTTCGCTCACCAGGGAAGCGGCGCTGTACTGGACGATCATGAAACCGGAATTCAGACCGGGATTCGCAACCAGGAAGGGGGGAAGCCCCGCGTTCAGCTGCGGATTGACCAGTCTTTCGATTCGCCTTTCGCTGATGTTCGCCAGTTCCGCAATCGCAATTTTCATGAAATCGAAAGCCTGGGCGAGGATTTCGCCGTGGAAATTTCCGCCGGAGATGACCCTGTCCCCGAAAAGCAAGGGATTGTCGGTCGCGGCATTCATCTCGATTTCAAGTTTTTCCCTGACATAGTCCAGGGCATCGCGGCTCGCCCCGTGGACCTGGGCAAGGCATCGGAGTGAATAGGCGTCCTGGATTCGGATTTCGCCCTGGCTCGTGAGGAGTTCGCTATTTTCGGTGAGTTTCCTGATGTTTTCCGCGGAAGCGATCTGCCCCCGCTGGCCCCGCGCCAGATGGATTTCGGGAGCGAAAGCATCGCGGATGCCACGGAGAGCCTCCAGGGAAAGCGCCCCCGCGATGTCGGCTATTTTCAATAACCGCAGCGCGTCGTAGAGCGCAACGCCCCCGATCGCGGCCATGGCTTGCGTGCCGTTGATCAGGGAAAGCCCTTCTTTCGCTTCCAAATGCGAAAGCGGCTCCACCCCGGCAAAACGCAAAGCTTCCCGCGCGGGCATCAGCCTGCCCTCATAATAGGCTTCTCCTTCCCCGAGCAGAGTCAGCGCCATGTGCGCAAGGGGAGCCAAATCCCCGCTCGCACCGAGGGAACCCTGCTCCGGAATTGCGGGCAGGATGTTTTTGTTTAAATAGGTTAGGAGTTGGCGGACGGTTTCCGGCCTGATCCCGGAATGTCCCTTCGCAAGCGCATTGACTCTCAGGAGAATCATGCCCCTGACTTCTTCTTCAGACAAATGCTTTCCCACCCCGCAGGCATGGGAGCGCAGGAGGTTGAGTTGGAGTTCCGAAAGGTCGGAATTGGAAATCACGACTTCGGAGAACTTGCCGAAACCCGTGTTCAGGCCGTACACTTTTCTGTTTTCGTCAATGATTTTTTCAATCGCGCCCCGCGCCTTTGAAATTCTTGCTTCCGCAGCCGCGGACAAACTTGCTTCTTCTTTGTTGCGGGCGACCCGGATGAATTTCTCCAAATCCAAATGGCCGCCGATTTCCACTGCCATATAATTCCTCCTCATCCATTTTTCATTTTACTATATTCCTTACCTTTAAGCAAGAAAAAAAGCCGGGACGAAACCCGGCAATTATTTCAATTTTCGGAAGCAAAGGAACCAATCGAGGCAGTACATGTTGTCATCCTGCTGTTCCAGCCTTGCTTTTGCGGTTCCGCAGGAACCGGCGGTGGGAACGATGACGTCATCCCCGGGCTGCCAATCCGCGGGCGTCGCGCATTTTTCTTTGTCTGCGGTCTGCAAAGCAATCAGAAGCCGTTTGATTTCCGCCATGTTCCTGCCCGTGGAAAGCGGATAATAAAGAATGGCGCGGATGATGCCCTCGGGATCGATGACGAAAACCGCCCTGACCGCCTGGGTATTGGACTGGTTCGGCTGGATCATGCCGTATTTTTTGGACACTTCCATCCTGATGTCTTCGATTACGGGGAAATTGACCTCGATGCCCTTCATGCCCTTCCATTCCAACTCATTGATTCTTCTGAGCCAAGCGATGTGCGCATAGAGCGAATCGACGGAAAGACCAACAAGTTCCGCGTTGAGCTCTTTGAATTCCTCGGCCATCGATGCGAATGTCATGAATTCGGTCGTGCAGACCGGCGTGAAATCTGCCGGGTGCGAAAAGAATATCACCCATTTGCCTTTGAAATCCGCAGGGAAATTTATCTCTCCCTGAGTGGTAACAGCCTTGAACTCCGGCGCTTTGTCTCCGATTAAAGGCATTCTGTTTAAGTTTTCCATTTATATGACCTCCTTGTTTCTTAAACATTTTTGACACAATCCGTAAAAAATGATCTGATAGCTTTCGATCTTAAATTCTTCGGCATTTTCGATGCTTTCCAGAACCGCGGCATCGTCCCGGGCTTCCACATCGAAAACACTCCCGCAGCTTTTGCACTGCAAATGATGGTGGAAATGAACCTGATGGTCGAAGCGGGCGCCGGCATTGGGAATTTCAATTTTCCTGATTTTCCCTTCCTCGGCGAGCCTGTTGAGATTGCGGTAAACAGTGCCCATGCTGATGTTGGGGTGGGCACTCCTCACCGCCATGTATATTTCTTCCGCAGTCGGATGGTTAGCAAGCTCTAGCGTCTTTTCGTAAACAATCGCTTTTTGAATTGTTTTCCGTCTTTTCATAGTAATCATTCCTTATTAGTAATGGTTATTAATATAATACAATAATTGAAAATAAAATGCAAGCAAAATAATAAAAAACCCGGAACAATCCGGGTCAAACTGCCAAATAGAGCAATGCGCCGATTCCGAAAGAGGCCAGGTTGGCGACAATGCCGTAGATGACTGCGCGCCAGGCCTCCTTTTCCCTCAGGAAGAAGCCATAGCAAATCGTTTCCACAACCACCACCAAGAATTCCAACAGAACCAAGAGAATCAGACCGACCAAGAAGCCTTCGAAATAATCGGCGATGTTCAGGGCGACATTCAAGGCGACCTGGGTTAGGAGGTTCATGAGGAGAACCAATTTGATGCTCTTTTTCAAGCGGTAACCGAACAGGAAGAGCAAGCCCATCTCAATCAGGAGCGTCGCCGCCAGGCGCAGGAAAAACGAAAGCATTTCAACCCAGTAGGGATAGTTTTTCTCCACATCCAAAAGCCAAATTTCTCCCGCTTCTTCCGCTTTTCTTAAGTCTGTTTCGAAATAGGAACGGAAGGCATATCTCTTCAGCACCTGCGAAGTATAGACCGTCCCGTCTTCCATTAGAAGGACGATTTTAAATTCCCGCGGGGGATGATAACTCCAGGAAAATTCCGCATTTCCTTCTAGTTCCCAATGCATGCCCACCCATTTGTATCCGTCCGCGTCCACATATTCCATGATCGGATGATAATCGCCCTCTCCCCTTTCGAGCCATTCCTCGTAATCATAGTAAGGGCCGGTGGGGTTTTTGGCCACGAGAGTCGCGGTGTATTTTTCGTCATCCAAACCGGTGATTCTGACAATGACGGAAGGCTTCGGGCCGATGTCCGCCCGCACCCTAATTCCAGAGCCGAACCCAAGAAATAAGAGCAGGCTCAAAGCAATGAACAGAATGAATTTAGATCTTCGCATTTTACCCCTCCAGAATTATCATAATCATGCGGACCATTCCCAGCCCAATGCCGGCAAGCCCCAAGAGGAAGCCAACGGTCGAAAAATATGCTTCCCGCCGATACAGGGCGAGAAAAATGGCAATGCCCCCGAGAATGATTCCGAAGATATGGGCCAGGGGAATTCCCAAAAATGCAACTGCGGAAAAAACCACGGCAAGGATTCCGAAAACCAGCTGCCTGAGAAGCAATTCCTTGGCCCGGACGGGTTGTGTTTCGGAATTTCTGCAATCCGGGCAGAGCAAATCCTCCCCGGCGCACTCCCTTCCGCAAACCCTGCAAACCATCATATCAACCTCCCAATCAATCTTTCCGATAAACATCTGCGTATTCTTCTTCAGCAAGCACTTTCCGGACATAGGGACAAATGGGATTGATCTGCTTGCCTTCGCTCCGCGCAAGCTCCACCACCGCTTCCACAAGCTTCCCCGCGAGCCCCTGCCCGCGATGTTCCTTGTCCACGAAGGTATGGAGAACGGCGATCTCTTCCCCTTCATTCCGGAAAATTATTTCCCCGATTCTGTAATCATAACTCGGGCCGAGATAAAAACAGTTGTCTTTCCGTTTTATTTCCATTTCGATATCCTTCCTTCTGAATTTGATGTTCGCGATGATGGTTTTTCTAAAGAGATAGAGCAAAGTAAAACTTGCGACGGCGCCCAAATGGGTGAAAACAATGAACAGGAAAATGACCTTGTTTTCATTTTCCATGTATTGCCCGCCAAAATAAACCTCACCGGCTTCAATGTTCTTCAGGGCAGGGAATTCTTCGCTCCTGTAAAGCAAGCGGTTCGTTCCCGACTCTCTGATTTCAATCACGATGTTTTCTTCCTTTTTCGGAAGAAATTCCTCAACTCTGCTCTCTTTTTCAGCATAATCAATCAGATGCTCGATTTTATCATTCTGGATGAAGAGAATCTGCAGTTTGTTCTTCTCCTTCTTTTCTAAATTATAGAAGCGATAAACATAGATGACGGAAATGGGTTCCCCGTCGGAATACGTCCATTCCCTGTAGGTTCGAAGCGCTAAAAACCCAAAATTATCTTCGTGATGGGCAACAGGTTCCTTTGAATAATATTCGGCATCGGAGACCAGATCCCTGTAAGCTTCCCTTCCTTCTGACGATAGATTCTCCGGTTCGGAAATCATGTATTCCCGCCGCGCTTCCGGAACGAAGCCGATGTATAAGCCTAAGAAAACCAGGTCACCGACCAAACAGGCAAGAAGACACAAACCGAAGGCTTTGGCTCTTCCCCAAAATCCCTTGCCCATAAGGAGCAAGATGGAAAATAGGGCGATATAAAAGAGGAAGAGGAAGGGATGGGGAAGAACAAGATAAATCAAGAGCAGGAAAACATAACCGATTTTAGAAAGCACGCTCGCTTCTTTGAACCTTTTCCAGGGATTGAACTCCTCCGAGCGCTCTCTTTTCATTTTCTTCCTGCCGAGCAAATCGGTCAGCAAACTTGCCAGAAAAATCAACAATACAAGAGCAGGAACCAAGAAGAATTTATAATCAAAGCCCCAGGTCTTCCAATGAACATGCTCAAGATAGGCTGGATCCGTCGCATAATAAAACTGCAAGGCTTCCTGGAATTCCTCATCCTTGGAATAAACCTCAATTTCAACAAATCTCTTTTCGTATACCTCATCCAAAAACACTTCGGT
>LFRY01000008.1:0-1729 GCA_001512995.1 Acholeplasmatales bacterium DTU067 | reverse complement strand
TCGGAATCCTTTTCCCTCACCCGCAAGAATGCAATTCCTCGCTCATCATTCACATAGATGTTCGCATAAGAAAGATAATCACCTTCTAGATCTATCTTGGGCGAAGAAAAACCGCCGGTGAAAAGATAAATGGCCGTATAAATGAGTAAAAACACTAAATAAAAAATAAACTTTTTCATGAAATCATTCCGACCTATTCGCTATTATTTTACCATAAATCCAAAAGAAAGCCAAAAGAAAAAAGCACTTCCTCCCAAAAACGGGAAGGAAATGCTTTCTATCAGTCTTTTATTCTTCTGGAAAGACGGCCAGAACCGGCATTCCGTCAACAATGCTCCAGAGGCCTTCGGTCAATGCGGGAAGATTATCCTCAAACCATGCCTCATCCAAGGCAGTGAAATCATCGATTTCTGCAAGGACAGTCTGTCCATCTTTGGATGTCCCAGGCAGTGTGAAGTCACCGCCGAATACGGAAGTCATGACTATGTCCTCATACCTTCCAGTAACCACATTGTTATATTTGTCGGAGCCAACAATCTCCAAACCCTTGATGAGCGCATCAGTGAGGGTAACGCCGGTATATCCCTCACTATACATTCTTCCAACGAAGCCGGCAACGTAATTACCACCCTCCAAATTGATGTTCTCCAGAACTACACGATCCATGGAGAGGGGTTGGGTTGTTCTTATGCAACCGACAACGCCGCCGACATGTTCCGTCGCTTTTACGACAACATCTTTCAGGTGAATATCGCGGATGATTGTTGCTTCTTTTCCGCGTACATAAGCGACAATCGCTCCGGCGTTCTTCTGTCCGGCGTTGATGATGGTGACGTTTTCCATGCTGATGTTGGCGAAGGTGGCTGAACCTGCACCATCCTTTATCACCGCAACAAGACCTGCGACGCCGTTTTCCTGGCTTCCGGTAACGGTCAGGTTCTTAACCACGATGTTTTCAATAAGAACACCCGTAACGTCGATTTCACCCGCAATCAAGCCCGCACGGCCGGAGCTGTTGATTGTCACGTCTTCAAAGACAATGTTTCTAACGGTTCCACGGATATATGTGAAGAGTCCGCTTCTGTCGCCGCCTGAGAAGGAGAGATTGCGAATGGTGTGTCCTTTGCCGTCGAGAATGCCACTGAAGGAGGTGGGTGTGTAAGTTTTGTCGGTAAGATCCAAATCAGCAGCTAGATAATAAATCTTTTCCTGGGGGTCGTTCAGGAAAGCGATGAAATCATCCGCTGTTTCAATCAGTATTGGTTCCACAGCTTCTTCCCACGCAGCATAGAGAGTGATTTCTTCAGAAATCGGAGTTTCCAAATCGAAAGCCTCGGTCAGATCAGGGTCAGAGAACCAACCAACAAAGTTATGGCCTTTTTTTTGAACCGTCAATTCTGGAAGCAGGGAATCGGGTTTTAAGTAAATATAGTTAACTTCCTCATCACCGAGGAAAACCTGTCCGCCGTTTGCAACGAAAGTGACCTTAATCAAAGGATCCCATTTCGCGTAAAGCGTGATGTTTCCGGTGATCGGTGTATCAAAATCAAATTCCTCCGTATGTTCAGAATCCTTGTACCAGCCGGCAAATTCGAAACCTTCCTTGACCGGATCTTTCGGTTTCGCAACCTTTTCCCCTTCGTAAACATTCACAGGATCAATTGCGCTACCTTCGTCCGTATCAAATGTGACCGTGTAACTCGGCAGGGTTATTTCTTCGAATTTTCCG
>LFRY01000052.1:28617-31785 GCA_001512995.1 Acholeplasmatales bacterium DTU067 | reverse complement strand
ATGAAAAACGAGGATGAAGCCAACGAATATTTGGGGGTTGCTTAATGAAAAACTATTTGGAAATGAAATTCAGCGCCACGCTGAAAAATGTTAGTTTTGCCAGGGGCACGGTCGCGTGCTTCCTTTTGGAACAGGACCTTTCGCTCAATTTGATCAACGAAATCAAAACGATTGTTTCGGAAGCGGTGACGAACGCCGTCGTCCACGGCTATGCGGAAAATCCCGGGGAATTGGTTATGATGGAGTTGTTGCTGGAAAACAACAGACTCACAATCACCGTCCGGGATGATGGCGCGGGCATACCCGACGTGAAAAAGGCTCGGGAACCGCTCTACACGACCCGCGAGGATGAGGATCGGGCGGGCTTAGGTTTTACAATCATGGAAATCTTTTCCGACAGCGTGGAAGTGATGTCGGAGCCGGGAAAGGGGACGACGGTCATCTGCACGAAGATGCTTGGCTGACATGGATCTTTTTTCGGAAAACATCGATTTGGTGAGAAGGATTGTAAAAAAGTTCCGGTTCCGGGGTTTGGATGAGGAGGATTTGTTGCAGGCGGGCCTGATGGGACTTCATGCGGCCGCGAAAAACTATGATCCGAAGTTCAATGTAAAATTCAACACCTATGCTACATATTACATTTTGGGCGAAATCAGAAAGGAAATGAGAAAGCGGAACCCGATCCGCCTTTCAAAAGCGATTTACAGAATCATCCGTTACCTGCGGGACAATGAGGACAAAAGTTTTGAAGATATCGCCCGCGCCCTTTCCACAACCCGCGAAACCGTCCTCCTTGCTTACATTTATAAGCAGAGAGTCCTTTCTTTGAACAGAGAAGGTAGGGAGGGCGGTGAAAAAGAACTCTTGGATTATGTTCCCGCCGCGGGGCGGAGCGAGGCTTTCCGGGATGCGCTCGCGTCCCTGGGGGATGGGGAAAGGGAGTTTGTGGAAATGAGGTTTTTTCGGAATCTTTCGCAGGCGGAACTTGCGGAAAGTTGGGGGATGAGCCAAAGCAAGATTTCCAGGATGGAGAAGAAGATCTTGAAGAAGATGCGGAAATTCATGCTCGGCAAATAATCGGGTATATAATCCTTTCCCGCGGCATAAATTATTATGTCAGGAATTAGAAAGAAGCACGGGAGCGGGGATGGATAGGTTTTACAATCTCGAAAAAGAAGCTGTTTTGAGGCATTTCAACGTCACCGAGCGCGGTCTGAACCAAAAACAGGTGCAGGAAAACCAAAAAAAATACGGCAAGAACATTCTTGAAGAAAAGCCGCGGCCTTCGAAGGCGCGGATTTTTTTGGAGCAATTCCAGGATTTACTGGTGATCATTTTAATCATCGCTGCTCTGATTTCTCTTTTCACCGGCGAGTTGGAGAGCACGATCGTGATCTTTTCCGTCATCACGTTGAACGCGGTCATCGGCACTTACCAGCACTTGAAGGCGGAAAAATCTCTCCGAAGCCTGAAGAAACTTTCAAGCCCCCATGCGCGCGTGATTCGGGAGGGAAGGGAGACGCTGATTCCCGCGTCCGATGTCGTCGTCGGCGACATCGTTTCCGTAAAGGCGGGGGACATCGTCGCCGCGGACGGAAGGATCATATACGCGCGGAATCTTGAAGTGAACGAATCCTCCCTGACAGGCGAAAGCCAGGCAGTGGAAAAGGACGAGAAGCTGATTCCGAAAGAACAGCTCGCCATTGCCGACCAAAAAAACATGCTTTTTTCGGGAACGGTCGCGACCTCAGGCAAGGCTCTCTTCGTAGTGACGAGGGTGGGGATGGAGACGGAACTGGGGAAAATCGCCCGCATGCTCGGAGAAACGAAACCGCAGAAGACCCCGCTCCAGGTTTCTCTCGACGAATTTTCAAAGAAACTGGCGTTCATCATCATTTTCATCTGCCTGGCCATTTTTTTGTTAAGCATATACCGGAAAATCGCCCTCCTTGATTCTCTGATGTTCGCGGTCGCGCTGGCGGTGGCGGCGATCCCGGAAGCCCTGAGTTCGATCGTGACGATCGTGCTTGCCATCGGAACACAGAAAATGGCCGAAGAAGCGGCGATCATCAAGGAATTGAAGGCGGTGGAAGGTCTCGGCTGCGTGACCGTCATCTGTTCAGACAAAACGGGGACGCTGACGCAGAACCGGATGGAGGTCCGGGAAATCCATCTGGAAGGCCGGCTCTTGCCCGCCGCGAGCCTTGATTTGAGAAAAGAAAACCAGCGCCTCTTTTTGCTGGCCTCCTATCTATGCAATGATTCCGTCGGGGCGGGGCACGGGGACGCGACCGAAATCGCCCTGCTCAGATTAGCAAAATTATACAATGTCGATCCGGCCCGCGCATCAAAAAAATATCCCCGCGTGAGCGAACTCCCCTTTGACTCCGCACGCAAAATCATGAGCACTTTGAACCTGGTTGATGGGAAACGCCTGCTCTTCGTGAAGGGAGCGGGGGACGTGGTGCTGAGGAAGGCAAACAGGATTTACGGCGACGGCATCAGATACCTGACCGCCGGGGACCGTTATGAAATCAACCGCACGATTCGCCAGCTCTCGGAGAAAGGTTACCGCGTCCTTGGCCTGGCCTACAAGGAATGCGCTCTTGCTGAGATCTCCAACCGGGACGAAAGCCAGCTCATCTTTCTTGGCTTGGTCACCATGGTCGATCCGCCCCGCCCGGAAGCGAGGGCGGCGATCCAAGCAGCAAAGCAAGCCGGCATCAAACCCGTGATGATTACCGGGGACCATCTGCAGACCGCCCAGAGCATCGCGAAAGAGGTAGGAATCTTCGGAGAAGGGGAACTGGCGCTCTCCGGCGAGCAGCTTGAAGGAATGCATCCGTATGAGCTCCAGAAACAAATAAAAAGTGTAGCGGTCTATGCCCGGGTTTCGCCGGAACATAAGATTAGGATTGTGGAAGGATGGCAGAAAGCAGGCGGCATCGTTGCCTTCGTCGGGGACGGCATCAATGACGCGCCGGCTCTGAGAAAGGCGGACATCGGCATCGCAATGGGACTGTCCGGAACGGAAGTTTCGAAGGAAGCGTCCTCAATAATACTGACAGACGACAATTATTTCACGATCATTAAAGCGGTTCGGAACGGAAGGAAAATTTACAACAACATCCAGAACGCAATCACCTTTCTCATTTCCGGAAACGCGGC
>LFRY01000052.1:11282-28511 GCA_001512995.1 Acholeplasmatales bacterium DTU067 | reverse complement strand
ATCCCAAACAGAGCCTGCTTTCAAAGCGTGTTTTAAAAATCATCGCTTTTGAAGGTTTTTTGATCGCCGCCTTCACCCTCCTCTCGTACCACATCGGTCTGAAAAACAATCATTATGTGGCGAGAACGATGGTTTTCGGAACGCTCTGCCTCGCAAGGCTCTTCCACAGTTTCAATTGCCGGGGAACGAAATCAATTTTTGAAAAGAAGATCAAAAACAAAGCGATGCTCATCTCATTTATGGTCGGAGCGCTTTTGCTTAACCTGGCGCTCTTCGTTCCATTCTTTCAAAAGATCTTCCTTGCCTTTCCTTTGAGTTCTTCCGAAGCGGCTTTCATGTTTGTGAACGCCGCGCTTCCGACAGTTATCCTGCAAATTATTCTTTTTTTCAGATATAAGAAAAGAAAACGTGCCCGCTGAGGGCACTTTTTGCTTATAAAAACTCGATTTCAAGAGAGAATAATTATAAAGATCGTATAAGGATGTGGATATTCTTGCAACAAAAATTATTCCAGAAAGTGAAGAAAGAAACGGAAATCAAAAGACCGATTTTAAAAAACGCAGCCAGAGCTTTCCTGGTCGGTGGCTTGATTTGTTTGCTCGGTCAGGCCATCCTGGAAATTTTGAAGTTATATTTGGAAAAAGAAATGGCGAATGCGGTGATGGTGACCATCATGGTTTTTTTGGGAGCGCTCCTCACCTGCCTCGGGGTTTATGACAAAATCGGGCAGTTTGCGGGCTGCGGGACGATCATTCCCATCACCGGTTTTGCCAACTCCATGGCCAGCGCCGCCATCGAATCAAAAAGCGAGGGTGTTTTTCTCGGCATCATCCTGAACATGTTCAAACTGGCGGGAAGCGTAATCGTCGTCGGCGTCCTGAGTGCCTTTGTTTTCGGCACGCTCCGCTATTTCATAGGCATATGAAGATTGGAAAGCAAAGCGCCGTCTTGAAAAATGTTTATCTGGGAGAGACGGCGGTGGTAACCGGGCCGAAGGAGAAAAACGGACCCCTCGGGCGCCATTTCGACAAAACCTACGACAAATTGCATTGCAATGCCAAGAGCTGGGAGAAAGCGGAAATGCAGCTCTTGCGGGATGCCATTGAAATCTGTCTGGAGAAAAACGGCCTTGAGGAAAGCGATGTCGATTATTTCATCGGCGGCGACTTAAACAATCAGCTCGTGATTGGAAATTATGTGCTGAGGGAGTATAAACTGCCCTATCTCGGGGTTTTCGGAGCCTGCAGCACCGCCAACGAAAGCATCATCGTCGGCGCTTCCCTGCTCGAGGCAAAATTCGGAAGAAAAGTTTTGGTCGGCACTTCCTCACACAACGCCACTTCCGAGCGTCAATTCCGCTATCCGACCGAATACGGGGGGCAGAAACCCGAAAGCCTCACATTCACGGTCACGGCAGCGGGCGTGGCTCTGCTTCAGGACGAGCCCACCCCCATCAAAGTTTCCGGATTCACTGCCGGGAAGGTGATTGACGCCGATTTCAAGGATCCCTTGGACATGGGGAGAGCGATGGCGCCGGCTGCCTTCGACACGATTAAGCAGCATTTCGAAGACTTCCGGGTAGGTCCGGAGGCCTATGACCTGATCGTGACCGGGGATCTTTCCTATTACGGTCGCGAGATGGTCGTCCAGCTTTTTAAAGAAATCAAGATCGATTTCAGCGAAAAGTATAAGGATTGCGGGCTTTTGATTTATGACCGGGATAACCAGGAAGTTTTCGCGGGGGGGTCGGGCTGCGGCTGCGCTGCCGCTGTCACTTTCGGATACCTCACTTCCCTTCTTAAGGAAGGTCATTATAAAAAAATCTTGGTCGTGGCCACGGGGGCACTTCTCAATGCGGTCATCACCGCGCAGAAGGAATCAATTCCCGGTATCGCCCATGCCGTGGTCCTGGAAAGGGTGATTCCATGATTTTTCTGAAAGCATTCCTCGTCGGCGGGTTGATTTGCGCGTTGGCGCAGTTCATCATGGACAAGTTCAAATTGGTTCCGATTTACATCACCTCGCTCTTCGTGTTCCTGGGGGCGGCTTTGGATCTCTTCAACGCCTATGACAAATTAATCGAGTTTTCCGGAGCGGGAGCGAGCCTGCCGATTTCTTCCTTCGGGCATTCCATTCTCCATTCGGCGCTGGAAAAGGCTGATGAGGTTGGTTACATCGGGATTCTCACCGGAGTTTTCGATTTGAGCGCGGCCGGCATCGCCGCGGCCATCATTTTTGCCTTTTTCGGAGCGCTCATTTTTAGGCCGAAAGGATGAACATGAAGTTTTCGGAAGATTTTCAGCAGAATGCGGAAAGAATTGAAAAGGGAATCGGCTGGGGGGAATCCTACGATGTCGGAAGGAGGGTCTTGAAGCTCGGAGAAAAACGGCTTCATATCTATTTCCTCACGGGCATGGTCGACAGTTGGCAACTGATCGAAATCGTGAACGGGATTTTGGCGATTTCGGGGGAAGCATCCTTCGCCAAAGTCTATGACAATCTGCCCCACCCGAATTTGGCTTTGCTTGCGAATCTGGAGGAAGCGATCATTAACATTTTGAACGGCATGGCGGTCATCGTCATGGAGGGCGCTTTGGAAGCGGTCGCAATCGACGTCCGGAACTATCCCAACAGGAGCGTCGAAGAACCGGAAATGGAAAAAGTAATCCGTGGCGCCCACGACGGCTTCAACGAAAACTTCCACCTCAATATTCAGCTCTTGCGGAGACGGATTAAGGACAGCCGTCTCAGAAACAAACTCTATCTGATCGGGGAAGAAAGCCCGACCTATGTTTGTCTTTCCTATCTGGAGGGAGTCTGCGAAGAACGCTTGCTTGAAAAAATCAGGGCCAGGCTCGAAGCGGTCCGGACCGAACATCTGATCATGACCGACAAGGGTTTGGAGGAACTCCTCATCCGCCGGAAAAGGCTAAATCCCTACCCGCTTGTCAGATACACGGAAAGGGCGGACACGGTTGCCGTCCATTTGTATCAGGGGATGTTCGCCATCTTCGTTGACACCTCCCCTTCCGTCATGCTCGCTCCCGCGACCATCTTTGACCACATGATGCATTTTGAAGAATACCGGCAGACGCCCGCATCGGGGACTTATCTCCGCTGGATTCGGTTTCTGGGAATCGGCGTTTCGATTTTTCTGACGCCGATATGGCTCATCTTGGTGAGAAATGAATACCTGCCCGGGATTTTGGCAATCCTTGCCCCGGATGCGGAAACGAAGGTCAACATCTATCTGCAGGTGATCGCGGCGGAGGTCGGGGTGGAATTCCTGCGTTTGGCTTCGATCCATACCCCGAATTCGCTTGCGACTTCAATGAGCTTGATTGCGGGTTTCCTCCTGGGAGATTTTGCGGTCAATGTCGGGATTTTTTCGATTCAAACCGTGCTCCTGGTCGCCATCAGCGCCATCGGCACTTATCTCACCCCCAGTTATGAGTTGGGCCTGGCAAATAAAATTTCCAAGCTCCTCTTCATCGTTGCGATTCTGATAGCGGATTGGCACGGATTTCTGCTTGCTTTGTTTCTTTGGATCATCTATCTTTCCCGCCTGAAATCCTTCGGAAAACCCTATTTGTATCCCCTCCTTCCCATGGATTTTAAGAGACTCTTGAAAATATTAATCCGCTTTCCCGCAAAAAACAAAAACAAAAGGAGGTAATTATGCCAAGACTGAAATGCGGAGTCGATACCTGTGCGTATTGGCATGACAAATATTGCATCCGTGAGGGCATCCGCGTGAAAGGGGAAAAGGCGCTTGCGGTTGCGGAAACGCGGTGTTCCAGTTACCGCCCGCGCAGCCGCACAGCCCGGAACTCTTTCCATCTGGAAATCGGCAAACTGGGGGATCCCCTCCATCTGGAAGTGAGCTGCGAGGCAGTCAACTGTATTTTCAACAGGCGCGAAATCTGCCATGCCCAGGAAATCAAAATCGACGGCACCCGGGCGCGCAAATCCGCCGAAACATTCTGTTCCAGCTTTGTTTTGAAATAATCCTCGCCTGAGGATTTTTTCGTTTGCCAGCCTTTCTTTTTCGTTGCTATAAAGTGTTTATTTTGGTATAATGTTCTAAAGGTGAAATTATGAGTAGAATTAGTTTTTGCGCACTGGGCGGACTCGGCGAAAACGGAAAGAACATGTATGTTCTTGAAGTCGACGGCAAGATTTTCATTCTTGACGCCGGGTTGAAGAATCCCAGTTTTGATCTTTACGGCATCGATGCCGTCATACCCGACATCACGCATTTGTTGGAAAACAAAGAGCGGATTCAGGGAATTTTTTTATCGCACGGGCATGACGATTTCATCGGCGCCGTTCCTGAGTTATTGAAGGAAATCAACGTCGGTGTTTTCGGCACCCATTTCACAATCTCGCTTGTGGAACATGCGCTCCGGGAAGCGGGGATGAACATCGCCGATTACCGGCTCTACCGCATCAATCACAATAAAGTTTTGAAATTCGGAAACATCACCGTTCAATTCTATTCCACAAGCCACAGCGTACCCGAATCTCTCGGGATCGCGGTCAAGACTCCGGACGGGGCGCTTGTTTATGCTCCCGACTTCACTTTCGCGTCCAACACCGATCCCCATTACCAAACTTCCTTCGGAAACATGATTGAAATCGCGAAAGACGGTGTCCTGGCCCTGTTTTCGGAAAGCCTCGGGGCAGGAAACATCGGCCGCGCGGCGAACGATTACCAGTTGATTTATGCCGTCAATGAGATTTTGCAGAATTCGAAAAGAGTAATTTTTTCAATGTTTTCGACGGAACTGCAAAGGATTCAGAAAATCATCAACCTTTGCGTACAAAACAAAAGAAGGATCGCCATCATCGGAAAAAAAGCCCAAAAAACAATCAACATCGCCATCAGCGAGGGCTATCTCCACATTCCTCAGGAAAACTTCGTGAATCTGAAATACATGACCGAAGACAACAGGAATGACAATGGCGACCTTGCGGTGATCGTCACCGGCATCAGGCATGAACCATATTATACTTTGCAGAGAATGTGCAAGGGTGTCGACCGCCTGATTGAAATCAAGGAAGAGGACAACATCATTATCATTTCCCAGCCGACGACGGGAATCGAAATCATGGCCCAGAAAACAACCAGCCTTTTGCATAGGCTGAACGCGAAGGTCACGGTAATCCCGAAGTCGATGCTGATGTCCTCGCATGCGGACAGCGAAGATTTAAAAATGCTTTACAGCATCATGAAACCGACCTACGTGGTTCCGATCATCGGTGAATACAGGCATCAGGTGATGCAAAAGCAGATTGCCATGGAAGCGGGATTCCAGGAAGAAAACATCATCATGCTGGAGAACGGCGTCAAAATCACTTTCGAAAGCGGAAAACTTCTTCAGGACCGGGATAAGATCCAGTCCGGGGACGTCCTGGTTGACGGATCTTTCGTGGGCGACATCAACGAAATCGTTTTGAAGGACAGGGAGATGCTTGCCCAGGACGGATTGATTCTTGTGGTCACTTCCGTCGATGCCCGCTTGAAGAAAGTCGTCGCCGGCCCGACTGTGGAAATGAAGGGTTTCGTGGTGGGCGACACAGCCGAGGAAGTCTCCCGCGCGGTGCGTGCGCTCACGGAGGAAATCATTGATTCTTATTTCGAAAAACGCTACATTGATTGGACAAACCTCAAAAACAAACTGAAAGAAGCGATTACGAAAGAAGTTTTGAAATTAACCCATAAGAATCCGATCATCATGGTATCTTTGATTGATGTGGAGTCAAATAGGAAAGAGTAGATGGTTATGAAGTTTACTAGCAACGAAATCAGAAACATGTGGCTGGATTTTTGGAAGAGCAAGGGCCACGACATCATTCCGAGCGCTTCCCTCATTCCACAAAACGATCCCAGTTTGCTTTGGATTAATGCCGGGGTCGCGCCCCTGAAGAAGTTTTTTGACGGCAGGGAAATCCCTGCCAATCCCAGAATGGCGAATGTGCAGAAATCGCTCCGCACCAATGACATTGAAAATGTCGGTCTCACGGCGCGGCACCACACATTTTTTGAGATGCTGGGGAATTTCTCTATCGGGGATTATTTCCGGAAAGAAGCTCTGGCTTGGGCGATTGAGATCCTCACTTCGCCCCGTTGGTTCGCGTTCGATCTGAACCGCCTCTATTTTACAATCCACCCCAGCGACCTGGCATCTAAGCAGATTTGGATGGAACTCGGGGTTCCGGAAAACCATATTCTTGAACTCGAGGAGAATTTTTGGGAAATCGGGGAAGGTCCTTGCGGTCCCTGCACGGAAGTTTTTTATGACCGGGGTCCGGAATATGGTTCCCGTGGCGTCGAACTCATTAAAGAAGACATCGAAAATGACCGTTACATTGAGATTTGGAACATTGTTTTCAGCCAGTATAATGCGGAAGCGGGGAAGGAGCGGAGCGAGTACCGCGAACTTCCGAACAAGAACATTGACACCGGCATGGGGCTGGAAAGAATGGCCTGCGTGCTGCAGGGAGCGGAAACCAATTATGACACGGATCTCTTCCATCCCATCATCCGCGAAACGGAAAAACTGACAGGCAAAAAATATGCGGGCGACATGGCTTTCAAGGTCATCGCCGACCATGTCAGGAGCGTCGTTTTCGCGGTGGCGGACGGGGCGACGATCAGCAACGAAGGGCGCGGTTATGTCCTGAGAAGAATCCTCCGCCGCGCAGTCCGCTTCGGAAGGAAACTGGGAATGGCTGCTCCCTTCCTCTACAAACTGGTGCCGGTGGTTTCGGAAATAATGAAAGATTATTATCCCTATTTGGAGGAAAAGACCGCAACCATCCAAAAAATCATCCGCTTTGAGGAGGAGAAGTTCCTCCAGACTCTGGAAGCCGGGGAAAAAAGGCTGCTTGAGTACATTGACAGCACGGATGAAAAAATCATTTCCGGTCCCGCTGCCTTCCTGCTCTACGACACTTTCGGGTACCCGTATGAACTCACCGTCGAGGTGGTTTCCGAACACGGATTCAAAGTCGACGAAGAGGGCTTCCGGAAGGAACTGGAGAAGCAGAAGGAAAAATCCCGGGCCGCCCGTGAAGAGGAGCAGTCAATGGGAACGCAAGTCGAAGCCTTCCTTGCCTTCAAGGATGAAAGCAGCTTCCTGGGATATGATCAACTTGAGCTGGAAACCGAGATCTTGGCTCTCTTTCAGGACGGCAAGAGAGTCGGGGAAGCGACCGGAACCGCGCTTGCGGTTTTCAAAGAAACCCCGTTCTATGCGGAAGCGGGGGGACAGATCGGCGACCGGGGATATCTGGAAGCCAACGGAAAGAAATATGAAATCACGGACACGACAAAATTACCGAACTTTCAACACGCCTCTGTTGTACAATTAGGGCAGGACGTTCTCAAAGAAAAACAGAGGGTCCGGCTCAAAGTCGAAAGCTCAGCCCGCCTTTCCGCCAGCAAGAACCATTCCGCAACCCATCTCCTGAACGAAGCGCTCAGGAAAGTTTTGGGTGCCCATGTCAGCCAGCAGGGTTCCTATGTCGGGGACGAAGTGCTCCGCTTTGACTTCAACCATTATTCCCTGCCGGATAGCGAAGCAGTGCTTGCGGTCGAGGATTTGGTGAACGAGAAAATCCGGGAAAACCTCGAAGTTTCGATCAAAGAGATGCCGCTCGAAGAAGCGGAGAAATTGGGGGCGCAGGCGCTCTTCGGAGAAAAATACGGGGAATTCGTCCGCGTCGTCGACATGGATTTTTCAATCGAACTCTGCGGGGGCTGCCATGTCCGGAGAACCGGGGAAATCGGGAAATTTGCGATTCTCGGCTTGGAATCCAAGGGTTCCGGGATTTACCGCATCACGGCGGCGACGGAAGGGATTTCCGAAAAACTGGAGGATGTTCTTTCCGGAACCAACAAAGAAATTGCCGATCTCAGGGTAAAAATAAAAGCCCTGCTTGAGGAAGCGGAAGCGGAGGGCATCAGTTTGGATTATGTGGAAGTGCCCCAAGCCCCACTTTTGGAAAGCTATCGGACGGTGATTGAGCGGAGAAAAGAAGCCGCGGAACTTCAAGAAGCGGTGAAGGAACTGGACAAGAAACTTGCGAAGGCAAAAAAAGAAAAAAATGTCATTGCCTTGGAAGAATATTTACAAAATAACTTGACAATAAAAGGTTATAATGTTTTAATAAGTAAGACTCAAGCATTGGATTCCGACGTCCTGAAGGATCTCGCCGACCGTTTGGCCGACAAGCTCGGCAATGCGGTGGTGTTTCTTGCGAATGTGTTGGCTGACAGAATCGTTTTTGTCTGCAAAAACAAAATCGAGAAACTGAACGCCGGCCTTTTGGTAAGAGAAGCGGCACAGATCACCGCGGGTGCTGGCGGCGGTCGCAGGGATTTTGCGCAAGCGGGCGGAAAGGATTTGTCCAAGCTTGACGAGGCGCTCGCAACCATCACAGGCAGGATTGAAAGTGAATTATGAGAATACTCGGTTTGGATCTTGGAGACAAAACCCTGGGGATGGCGGTGAGTGATTCTTTGGGTCTTGTCGCCAGGCCTTTGGGAACCGTCCGTTTTTCGGAAAGGGATCTTGCTTCCGCTTTGGAAGCGGCGAGGAAAGCGGTGGAAGAGCACAATGTGCAAAAGATCGTGCTCGGCCTGCCCAAGCACATGAGCGGCGATGTCGGCGCCCAAGCCGAATATTGCCTGGAATTCAAAAAGCTGTTGGAAAAAGAATTAGGTTTGGAAGTGATTATGATTGACGAAAGGCTCACTTCGCGGATGGCGGAGCGGGTCATGCTTGAAGCCGATATCAGCAGGAAAAAACGCAAAAAAAATGTTGATAAATTGGCAGCAACCATCATCTTGCAAACCTATCTCGATATCCACTCCAAATAATGCGAGAAAAAGAAAAGGAGATTAATTATGGAAAAAGAAAAGCATTTGACTTTCATTGATGAGGACGGGAATGAAGTTCTTTGCGAGATTCTTTTCACATTCGAATCCAAAGAATTCAACAAAAACTACGTCTTGTTCTATCCCGTCGGCGGCGATGATGATGAGATTGAGGTGATGGCTGCCGCCTACATTCCTCTTGAAGACGGGGAAGGCGAACTGCTTCCCATCGAGACCGAAGAAGAATGGCAGATGATCGAAGAAGTACTCGATCAGTTCAGCGAAGAAGACTTCGATGATGAAGATTTTGATGAAGAAGATTTCGACGACGACGAAGAATGCGATTGTGAAGATGAAGACGATGATTGCGGTTGCGATCATTAAAAAAGAAAGCCTCCGGTTTCGGAGGCTTTTTAATTTATCCTAGCCCTGATTAACTAAGATTATGACGGGCAAATAAAAAAGGCATGGTTCCATGCCTTTCATGCTTTCAGTTGTACAAATGTTGCCAATTCAGCGTAGATTCTTCCCGTCTCCTCGTCAGGCTCAAAGAGAGATAAATGATGCTTCGGCTGGTTGATGGGGATTTTCGCAAGCAGTTCTACTCCGAGCGTCTCCGCGACCTTTTCCCCGCCGCCCTTTCCAAAGATGAAATCTTTTTCGTTGGTTGCGGGGTTCAGGTAGTGGGACATGTTTTCGATGACGCCGAGGATCTCGTGTTTCAGCTTCCTGAAGGCGATGCCGGCCTTGGTCGCGACTTCGCTAGCGGAAGGATGGGGCGTGGTGACGATGAGCACGGAGGCGGTCGGAGCCAGGTTCTTCAGATCGAGCATGATGTCGCCCGTGCCCGGGGGCGAATCGATGATCATGTATTCAAGATCCTTGCTCCATTTTACGTCATAAAAGAAATGGTTCATCATTGAATTTAGCATCGCTCCCCGCCAGATGACGGGCACTCCTTCACCCGCAAAAAACTCCGTCGAAACCAGTTCGATTCCGTGCGCGCGGAAGGGAAGGATTTTTTGGTCCGCGCTGGCGCGGGGATGCTTGTGTTCCATTTCCAAAATTTTTGGGACGCTTGAACCGTAAACGTCGGCATCGATCAGGCCGACTTTTTTGTTTTGACGGACCAGGGCATAGGCAAGATTGCAGGCGACGGTTGATTTTCCGACGCCGCCCTTGCCGGAGGCGATGATGATGAATTTCACCTTTTGGTTGCTGCCGATGCCTTCCAGTTTCCGGGTTTCCTCAAACTGGACTTTCAGGCCCCGGAAACCCATTTCCACTTTTGTAATCCTTGCGATTTGCCTGAGGAGATTCTTTTCTTCTTCGCCTCCCGTTTTGGCGATGGAGATGATCATGATGACCGTATACTTTTCCGGATCGATACCGATGTGTTTGATCGCTCCGGTCTCTTTCAATGTTTTTCCCGTTGCCTCGTCGACGAGCATCTCGACGCGGGCCCGGATTTCGCTAATATTCATTTCTTCCTCCTGTGATGATCGGTATCCTATATTCTTCCATGGTCAGTTCCGGCCTCCCGGCAACCACAGCGTAAATCTGGGTCGCGGCCAGTTCCGCCCTGACCAGAGGGTTTTCTTCCTGATTTTTGAAACTGGTGATGATTTTGCTTTTTACGTTTTTCGGCAGTCTCCTGATATATTCAAGACCCCGGGGATTGCTTCCGAGCATCCTTAGATAATGGTGGTGCCGGTTCTCGTATTCCTTGGGCGTGTTATTTATTATGTGCAAAAGCAGGCGCTTTATTTTGTTTTGGGGGTAGCGCTTGGTTTGGATGTTGGTTACCAGGTCGCGGTAATCTTTCGCTTTCTGAACGAAATTGGCGATCCTCTTTTCGATGCCCTCGCTCATTCCCCAAAATTGTTGGAATTCTTCCGGATCTTTGATCGCAAAGAGATATTGCAGAAGGCAGAGGAGTTTATTTTCCGCCACGTTTTGGTCGAGATAGCTGACCGCTCCATAATCCGGAACAAAGCCAGAAACATCCCCGCCCCTTCTCAAAACTTCGCGGATGGCGGTCGCGCTGGAGAGCGCGCCGGTCGTTTCCTCGTCGTAGTAATTGTTATCGAGCCTCTTGATGAGTTCGACCTCTGCTCCATGGTTCAATTCGTCCAAAGCACGCAGGTATTGAATGCCGAGGGTGTTGTTCGGAAGCGTGAAATGGGAAATGATTTCTTCGTCGGTCGTGAGTTTTCCCAGGGCACGGAAGGCCGCGGCCGGATAGGAGAGACCCTTGTTCAGCTCGTTTCTGATTTCGGCCTGAAAAGCTTCGTTTTGGATGATCTCTTTCATCCTTAGCAGCTTTTCGGGATTTGCGAGCTCGACTCCGAAAGCGAGATGGGAAATTTTCAGTTCCGTAAGTATTTTCACCGCGTTGCGGGCGAAATAATCGGCGCTGTTCACGGCGCTTAAAAAAGGCAATTCGAAAACCAAATCAATGCCCGCCGCGAGCGCCAACTCCGTTTTTTGGAATTTGTCGAGGACGGACAAATCACCGCGCATCGTGAAGTTTCCGGAGAGGACGGCAATCGTGATGTCGGGATTGCACCGTTTCTTTGCTTCCTTAATGAAATAATCATGCCCGTTATGGAAGGGATTGAGTTCAAGCACCAAACCCAGGATTTTCGCCATATGCTTCACCCCATTCATTATACCACATTTTGAAAGAACTTTTCTTTTAAAACATCGGAATTTATGGTATAATTTTTCTATATCGGAAGATTAGATTTTGAAGAGGAGATTGCTATGAAGAAAACGCTGTCTCTCCTGCTTTTCTTTTTCGTGCTTTTGCTTGGCGGGTGCCAGGAAGACAGACTGAAGGTCGTGGCCGACGAATTGGCCGTGCTCATCCCCAAACAGATCACGGAATCCTTGGAACTTCCTGATGAGTCGGGGGGAGTGATGATTTTCTGGAGTTCCTCCAATCACGCCGTCCTGAGCCCTGAAGGAAAGCTTGTGAGGCAGGAAGAGGATACAGAAGTAGAGCTATATGCGGTTCTAATCCACAGGGATAAAAAAATCAACCTCAAATTCGTGCTCACGGTTCCGGGGGTCGGTTCAACGGATGAAGAAAAACCCGATGATTCGGACGATGAAAAATCCGGGCCTGGCGAAGAAAAGCCGGGAGAAGATCGCCCGGATGAGAAGCCCGAACTCCCGGATTATTACGATGGTTGGGAGAATCTGATCGGCTCGTCTTTGAAAGCCTTCCTCCATGAATTGATCGACGACCATAAAAAACAAAGTTACGATTCTGCCAAGAAACATCTCCTGATCACGGATGAGGATCCGGAAAACCCCGGCAATTTCATTCTTTTCTATACGGGGGTGAGCGTTTCGAAAAATTCAGCCATCGGCGGACTCTGGGACCGGGAACATATCTGGCCCAAGAGCCATGGCGGCTTCTCCAATAATTCCATTCCCGGTTCGGATTTGCATAATTTGAAGCCTTCCGACAAGACCGCAAACAACAGGCGCGGAAACCTGGATTTTGATGAAGGCGGGCGTCCCCTGACCGAAGTGATCTACGCTCCGAATTCCACGCAAAACAAAATTTCCAGTTCCTCTTTCGAACCCAGGGACGAAAACAAGGGCGATGTCGCGAGAATCGTCTTTTATATGACCGTCCGCTATGAAGGCGGGTCCGGGGAACCTGATTTGGAGTTGAATGACTCCGTGAACAACGGAAGCAGACCCTATTTGGGCAGAGTCTCGGTTTTGCTTCGCTGGAACAGGGAGGATCCCGTCGATGATTTTGAGAAACGCAGAAACGAAGAGATTTTCAAAATCCAGGGGAACCGCAATCCCTTCATTGATTTTCCGGAGTTTGCGGAAATGATTTGGGGAGATTATTTGAATTAGTTGCATGTTTTCATTATAATTCAGAAAAGGATATGGTATAATAATTTCATAAAGTAAAAACTTATGGAGTGCAAGATGATTCACAAGATATTGGCTGACATAAAAACTGAATTGGCGCGTTTGCTCGAGACTTATGATTTGGACGAAGCCCCGGGAATCATTATCGAAAAGCCGAAGGATGATGCCCACGGCGACTTCGCGACCAACATCGCCCTGCGCTTGGCGCGGCCCCTGCGGAAAAATCCGCAGCTGATTGCTGAGGAACTTGCGGGCAGGTTGGATCTTGGAAAGCTTTGTTTGGAAAAAGCCGAAGCCGCGAGCGGCTTCATTAATTTCTTCATCGACAGACGCCAGCTTTCAAAAATCGTCTTTCAGATTCTATCCGAAAAAACAGCTTACGGAAATCTCGGCATCGGGAAGGGGGAACACATCAACATTGAGTTTGTGAGCGCCAATCCCACCGGCTACCTCCACATCGGGCACGGCCGCGGCGCGGCTTACGGGGATTCTTTGGCGCGGATCATGAGGAAGGCGGGTTATCGGGTTTCGACCGAACACTATGTGAACGATGCCGGGAACCAAATCCATAATCTCACGCTTTCGATTTATGAGCGTTACAAAGAACTCTTCGGGCTTCCTGCCCAATTGGGGGAGGATTCCTATCATGGCCCGGAGATAATCGAAATAGCTGAAAGAATCAAGGAAAAGAAGGGCGATCATTATCTTTCCAACCCCTACTATGATGATTTCCGCGCTTTCGGCCTTGAATTCCTGTTGGATGGTTTGAAAAAGGATTTGCGGGAATTTAGGGTTGAATTTGACACCTGGTTCAGCGAACAGAGCCTCTATGACAGCGGGGAAGTCGAGGGGACGCTCAAGCATCTGCAAGCGAAGGGCTATACCTATGAAAAGGACGGGGCGGTGTGGCTCAAGACCACCTTGTTCGGGGACGAAAAGGATCGGGTGCTTGTAAAAAGCGACGGGAGCCTGACCTATCTCGCTCCGGACATTGCCTACCATGCCAATAAACTGAAGCGCCGCTTCACGCAGCTCATCGACGTGCTCGGCGCCGACCACCACGGTTATGTCAAAAGACTTAAGGCTGCGATTGCCTTTTTGGGTGGAAATCCGGATCTTTTGGACATCCAAATCCTGCAAATGGTCCGCGCGCTCCGGGGCGGCGAAGAAGTGAAGATGAGCAAACGGAGCGGGAAAGCGATCACGCTCCGGGATTTGATCGACGAAGTCGGAACGGACGCCTTGAGGTTCATGTATGTGGAAAAGGCTTTGAACACGCACATGGATTTGGACTTGGATTTGGCGGTGAAACATTCCAACGAAAACCCCGTTTATTATGTCCAATACGCCTATGCCAGGATTGCGAGCGTCTTCCGGGTCTCTGAGGAGCAAAACATTCCTTTGCTGGACATTGATGAGTTCAGGACCCTTGATTTCGGGAAGGTGGGGAAACTCCTGTTGTTGCTTGCGGAATACCCGCTTGTGATTGAAGAAGCGGCGGAAAAACGCCTGCCCCATAAAATTCCCCAGTACCTTCTGAACCTTGCCGCAGCCCTTCACGGCTATTACAATGATGAGAAAATAATCACCGACGATCCCGTCGCCACGAGCGAAAGGCTGGCCTTGGTAAAGGCCGTCCAGATAGTGATCAAAGACGGACTGGGATTGATCGGTGTCGGCGTTAAAGAAAGAATGTAGGAGGAATTATGAAAAACTTTTTTAAAAAATACCTATGGCTTTTTGAGTTCATCGGCGTTGCGATTATCCTTGCGGTGGGATTCTTTGCTTTCTTCAAGAAAGAAGTCTTCCTATACATCGCCGGATTCGCTCTGATCATTATGGGTTTGTTGCGGGTGATTCCGCTCGTGAAGACCACGAAGGACAATGTTTTGAAAATCATCTATTCTGCGGAGATTTTTCTGAATGTCCTCGCGGGCATCCTCTTGATTTTGGAAGGGGGAAAAGGCGATGATTACAAACCGGATTTGATGCGTTATTTGGTCGGGGGCGTCCTTTACCTCCGCGGCGCGATTTACTATTATGCGACCGTCCTCAGGAAGGAAGCGACCGATTATCTGGAATTTTTCGTCCATCTGGCGCTGCTGACATTGGGCGTCATCATCTTCGTCACCAAATTTTTCACCGTTGACAACCTTGCCTGGGTCGTTCTCATCCTCGCGATTTTGGCGGCTCTCTTCATCGGTTACAGCGGTTACCGGAATTACAGGAATTACCGCTATGAGCGGCTTGCGACCGAAGAAACGAAGAAAATTAAGCATGCCCCGGCTGAAGAAGGCTATGTCGATCCCGAGCCATTGAAAGACGATGTCATCATTCCGGAAGAAGAGGAAAGGGAAGAACTGAACGTATAAGATGGATATACTCAAAAACTTAAGCGAGCTTGACGGCATCCCCGGTCATGAGGGAAGCGTCAGAAAATATGTCCGGGATAAATTTTTAGAAATCGGGATTGAAGAAATCCGCCGGGACGGCTTGGGATCCATCATCGGCAAACTTCCCGGTGACGAAGGCGGCCCCAAAATCATACTTGCGGGGCACATGGACGAAATCGGCCTGATGGTGACGAAGATCACGGAGGAGGGCTTTCTGAAATTCCAGCCCGTGGGTGGCTGGTGGAGCCATGTATTGCTTGCCCAGGAATTCACCGTCACAACCGCAAAGGGCGGGCGTTTCCGTGCGGTCGTCGGTGCCAAGGCTCCCCATTTGCTTTCTCCCGAAGAAAGAGCAAAAACCGTGGATGTTGAAGAGATGTTCCTGGATATCGGCGTGAAAGACAGGGCCGAAGCCGAAAGCCTCGGCATCCGCGTGGGCGACATGGCGGCACCCGCTCGTTCCTTCGCTCCGCTTGCGAATCCCAAGTACCTGCTCGGAAAAGCCTGGGACGACAGAATCGGCGTCGCCGTGTTTCTTGAGGTTTTAAGACGCCTGAAAGATGAGAATCATCCCAATGTCGTCTATGCCGTGGGAAGCGTTCAGGAGGAAGTGGGACTCAGGGGCGCGAAAACCTCCGGGCACTTGGTCAATCCCGACATCGCCTTTGCCATCGATGTCACCGTGGCCAAAGACACACCGAAAATGGACAATTCCCTGAAACTGGGCGCTGGTCCGGCAATTCTCATCTACGACAGGAGCCTGATCGCCCATGTGGGGCTTAGGGAGACGGTGCAGAAAATAGCTGCAGAAGAAGGCATACCCTTCCAGTTAGATTACCTGGTGCGCGGGGGCACGGACGCGGGAGCGATTAGCCTCGTGCATGCGGGCGTTCCTTCCCTGGCTCTTTGCATCCCCGCCCGCTACATCCACTCCCATGTATCGATCATCCACAGGGATGATTATGAAAACATGGTTAACTTGTTGGTTACGGTCATCAAGAGACTTGACCGCAAAACGGTTGAAAAAATCATCTATGATTGAGAAGGCAATTGCCTTCTTTTTTTTTTTAGGGAAAAATTGTTGAAATCTAAACCGATCGGTGGTAAAATATCTTTGAAAGAGGCCCGTTGGAGAAGCGGTCAACTCATAGCCCTCTCAAGGCTACATGCACGGGTTCGAATCCCGTACGGGTCACCAGTGGATTATGCACATGCATAATCTTTTTTTGTTGCATAAACCATCTTTTTCTGGAAAAACAGAATTAAAGATGGTATAATGAAATTGCTTTCAGAAAAATATGAGATGTGAGGATTTTGTATAATGGAGAAAAAACTAAAACTGAACATTAAGAACACCATCTTTGTAGGTCTTGCTTTTGCGAGCATTTCCGCTTTCTGGAAGACCTACGATTTTGTGGTTCCGCTGATGCTGAACCGGACCTTCGGTTTGACAGATTCGCTCAGGGGGTTTGTCATGGGTTTGGACAACATCCTGGCCCTCTTCATGCTCCCCTTGTTCGGAACGTTGTCGGACAGGACCAACACCCGTTTGGGTAAGAGAACCCCTTATTTTCTCTTCGGAACCATTCTTGCGGTGCTGCTCTTCATAGGTTTGCCGTTTGCGGAAGGGGCACAATTGAAAAAAGCGGAGCAGCTTACAAATGAGGTTACGAATGAAACCCTCTGGGATTATTTAAACAAATCCCAAAAGGGAGATTTTGAAGAAAAACTTAGGAAGGATTATAATATCGTCGTCGAAAATGATGATGAACTGTTAGAAGAATATAAAAAACTTGAGCCCACAGTAATCAAAGACGGCAAAGAGGTTCAAAATGAACTCTACGAGGATTTTGTGCGCCCTGCCTTGAGAGCCCACATTTTCCAAAATCTCACGGTGAAGAATCCCTGGCCGCTGATTACTTATTTGGTGGTGCTGCTGTTCGTCCTAATCGCCATGGGAACATACAGATCGCCTGCGGTGGCGCTGATGCCGGACGTCACGCCGGAACCCTTGCGCAGTCCGGCGAATGCGATCATCAATCTCATGGGCGG
>LFRY01000052.1:10674-11243 GCA_001512995.1 Acholeplasmatales bacterium DTU067 | reverse complement strand
TATCATGCGCCCTATACAATTCTGTTTGTTGCGACTGACCTATTGATGCTCCTCTTCCTGTTGATCTTCATGCTCACAGTCAATGAAAACAAGCTCTTGAGGAAGAGACAGGAAATCTGCGAAGAATTCGGTATTGAAGAAGGCATGGAACAGAAAGCATCAAAGGTGAAAGTCCGTTTCCGGGACATTCCCAAGGATGTGCTTAAAAACTTTCTGCTGGCTTTGGTCGGAATTTTCTTGATCACCATGGCGACCAATGCCATCACCACCCATTTCTCCGTTTATGCTACGGACGATTTGGGTTTTACGAAAGAAACTGCGACTTTGGTCGATACAATCAGTCTCGTTTTCTCCGGCCTCGCCTTCCTTCCCGTGGGCTACATGGCCTATAAACTGGGAAGGAGACGCACGATTATGGCCGGCATCAGTTGCATCGTCTTGGCTTTCTTCGCTGCGTTCTTTGTCGGCAGGGAGACGCGGATTTGGTTCGTCGTCTGTTATTTCTTGATGAATTTTGGAAACGTCATCGTCATCGTGAACACGCTCCCCTTGGTGCTTGAAAACAGCGA
>LFRY01000052.1:0-10640 GCA_001512995.1 Acholeplasmatales bacterium DTU067 | reverse complement strand
TTCATGGACCTTGCCCGCCGCAGGAGCGTGATGTTCATTTACAGCATGGTTCTTGCCCTGCTTTCGATTGCGGTGCTGTATTTTGTAAAAGGGTTGGGTGAGAAGAAACACCTGCAGACGGTTAACGGAGCTGATCCAAAAGATTCTGAAACAAGCGAACCGGAAACAGAAGACTCTGAATAATGATTTTCATGCCCGCTTCTTCATCGTTTTTGGGGGAGCGGGCGTCTCCTTTAAATTTTTAAAACGGTTTTTCCTATATTTTCGCGCCATCGGTTTATAATAATGTATGAAACAAGAATCCGCCGCAGCGGATGCAGAATAAAATATAGCAGGTGATGATATGAAAAATTTCAGATTCTTAATTGTTTTACTTGCTTCTTTGCTGTTGCTCGTGGGATGCAATAGTTTAACGATTATCAGAGGTGATTTCGAAAAGGCGGGTTATGAATACAGCGAAGAAGCGGCCCAATATGTCGAAGAATTGATGGCGGAATTTGAGGATAAGAAAATAAACGTGAGACCACATCTGTTTTCAAAAGGCTTGAATTATGCAATCGTGCTGGAATTCAATTCCGTTAAGGAAATGGAAGAAGAATTGGAAAAAAGCGAAACTCTGAAAGGCCTTGTCAAAGACCTTCAGAAGTCTGATTTTGTGCGGGGAAATTGCATATTAATACCGTTTGCGATTGCCTTCGACTATGAAGAAAGAATCCAGGAAATGATCGACATTTTTCAAGGCAGGAAATAAACCTTTTTGATTTGGAGGAGCCCTGCGTTCCAGAAAGATTCCTGAGTTTATTAAAAAGGCGGATCCGGGGGTCTGGATTTTGGTTTTTCAGCGCGAAAACTCGAAAAAAGTTCAGACAAAGAATTTTTGAAGAAGCAAAAAAGAAGAAGATGATGGCATTTGCCATTTTTATTTTTCTTTCGGGGATATTTTTGATATAATCTAGGAGAGGTGATGCTTATGGATTGGAAGAACGAAGTCCGGGAACTCGCGCAGACGATGAGCGAGCCCGACCAGATAAAGGTCGAAGACATTCCCAAAGTCAATCTTTACATGGAACAATTGCTGTCTTTGTTGAATGACAATCTGAAATTTTTTAAACGTTATCCGGATGATCAGATGTTGACGAAATCAATGATAAACAATTATTCAAAAAACGAAATCAGCCCGCCCCCGCAGAAGAAACTCTATCGGAAGCTCCACATCATGGCTTATACGCTGATTTACCAATTCAAGCAATTGATTTCCTTGAACGACATGAAAGTCTTCACTTCCAAGATTGCCCATACTGCCGAGCTCGAACAGACCTACCGCGTGTTTTTGGAAGAACAACAGCGGGCTTTCGGAAGCCTGCCGGAGTTAGCGGATGAGATCATAAAAAAAGTCGAGGAATTGGAAGTGAAGGATCAAAAGCTGATTTTGCCTTTGTTGCTTGCGCAGGTGCTGACGAAAGCGCAAGCGGAAATCCTTTTCTCACAGAGGCTGATCGATCTGCTCGGAAAATAGCCGCCAAAGGCGGTTTTTTTATATTTTTGGGCGAAAGCGGTTGCATTTATGTAGTTTTCGTTATATAATAAAGTAGTAAAGAAAACTATGTGAGGGGTAGAATGAAACTAAAAAGCTTATTGAAAAAGGTACGGAAAAAGTACGGAGCGGAAATCGAAGCGCGTCTGACCGAGCAGAGCGTCGTATTGAGTGGTGAGATGGACGATTGGGAGGACATCGTCTGCGTCGGTTATCTCTTCGTCGACAAGGAACGCAAGCGCCATGTGGTAAACGACATCCGTTTGCGGGGCGCGCCCTTACGGAAGGAAGAGGTTCATCAGTTGGATTCTTCGCTGGACGGGAAGGAATACGATGTCGTCATCATCGGCGGCGGGATCGTGGGCTTAACGATCCTCAGGGAACTTTCCCGTTATTCCTTGCGGCTCCTGTTATTGGAAAAGGAGTCCGATGTCGCCCGCGGCGCGAGCGGCGCCAACGACGGCATGATCCATCCGGGAATCGACCTGAAAAAAGGAACACTCAAAGCCGAATATTGCCTCGCGGGCAATTTCATGTACGAAAAGCTTGCGGAAGAATTGGATTTTCCCTTCAAGCGCTGCGGGCAATACATCGCCTACGGTTCCTGGAAGGAACGCCTGTTGAGTGGCTATCTCCTTTATAAAGCGAAGAAACTGGGAATCCCCGGGGTGAAGAAGATTTCGCGTGAGGAGTTTCTCAAAATCGAGCCGGAACTCACATGGGCAAAAGGAGCAATCGAGATCGCCTGCACGGGGGTGACCTCGCCCTATGAGGCCTGCGTGGCGTTTGCGGAAAACGCAATCGAAAACGGGGCCGAAATAGCATTGGAGACGCCCTGCCTGGGTTTTTCCGTCCAGGATGGAAAGATCTTGGAAGTAATCACCAACCGCGGGCGCGTAAAAGCGAAGGCATTCATCAATGCGGCGGGGGTGTTTGCGGATGAGATAGCGAGCATGGCCGGCGACAGATATTATTCGATCCATGCGCGGAAAGGAAGCGATCTCCTCTTCGATAACAAACTCCGCCTTCTGAACACGATCGTCTCTCGCCTTCCGAGTTTGAAGGACAGGCGCTCGCGCACGAAGGGCGGGGCTTTGGTTCTGACCTGCGAAGGCAACATCCTAGCGGGCCCGGATGCGGAAGAAGTCCCGGACAAAAACGACACCGCGACCTCCGTTGCTTCAGTGGAGCGGGTCTTTCAGAAACACTCTCGGGTTCTGCCTCAATTGAAAAAAAGTGACATCATCGCCTATTTTTCGGGGCTCAGGGCCGCGACCTACGAAGAGGATTTTATTGTGGAAGCAAGCAAGAAGATCAAGAACTTCATCCATGTCGCAGGAATTCAGTCCCCGGGGCTCACCGCTGCTCCCGCAATCGCCCTGGACGTTGCCTGGATGGCGCTTGAAATTCTCGGCGGGGCGGAGCGGAAAGCTTTCAAAGCCAAGCGGAAGCGGATACCTCGTATGAAAGAACTTGCGCCTTCGGAAAGAATGGCGCTCATCGCGGCGGACCCCGATTTTGGTAAAATCATCTGCCGCTGCGAAGAGGTAAGCCTCGGAGAAATCAAAGCGGCCATCAGGAGTCCCCTCCCCGCAAAAACGATTGACGCAATCAAAAGGCGGGTGCGGGCCGGGATGGGGCGCTGCCAGGGGGGATTCTGCCTACCCAATGTGCTGAAGGTGTTAGCGGAAGAATCAGGCATGGATTATCTTGAGGTCACCAAACAGGGCGCGGGCTCGGAGATCTGCCTGTACCCAACAAAAGGAAGTGAAAGCGATGTTCTATGACGCGATCATCATCGGCGGCGGACCGGCGGGGCTTGCCGCGGCTTTGGAGGCATCCAAGCGGGGCTTGGCTGTTCTGCTCTTGGAAAGGGAGGACAGGACCGGCGGCATTCTCAAGCAATGCATCCATGACGGTTTCGGTATCGTCCGCTTCCGGGAGAAACTATCCGGTCCGGAATATGCCCACCGTTTTTCCGCGGGATTGGAAGCTGCGGGCGCCGAAGTCAGGACCTTTACCTTTGTTTCCGACATACAGGAATGCGACGGTGGTTTTCTGGTCACGGCAAGCGATGCCAGCGGCATGCATGAATTCCGGGGCAGGAACATCGTGCTGGCGACGGGCTGCCGAGAAAGGACGCGGAACCAGATTCTGCTTCCGGGAACGCGCCCCGCGGGAGTGTACACGGCCGGCACGGCGCAGTATTTGGTGAACCGGCTCGGATTGCTGCCCGGAAAACGGGTCGTGATTTTGGGATCCGGGGACATCGGCCTGATCATGGCTCGCAGGCTCACCCTGGAAGGGGCGGAAGTCATCGGCGTTTACGAAATCAAAAACACTCCGAGCGGACTTCCTCGGAACATCGCCCAGTGCCTCCTGGATTTCAACATCCCCCTGCATCTTTGCAGCACGGTCACGGAAATCCACGGCAAAAAACGGATTGAAGCGGTCACCGTCAGCAAGGTTGACGCCGCAGGGAGGAAAATACCCGGAACCGAGGAAAGAATTCCCTGCGACGCTCTGATTCTTGCCGTCGGCCTGATACCGGAAAATGAGCTCGGAGAAAAACTTGGTCTGAGGATCGATCCGAAAACCAAGGGTCCGGAAGTCGATCAGCGGATGATGGCAAGCATCCCGGGCGTCTTTGCCGTCGGCAACTCACTGCATGTGAACGACCTGGTTGATTATGTGAGCGAAAGCGCGGAAATCGCCGCCAGGGCTTTGAGCCGCGAATATTCGGAAAGAAAGATCTTGAAGATCGATCTGGATCCGAAGTTCATGTATGTCGTTCCGCAGATGCTCGACCTGAACGCGGGGCTGGATGAGCTCATCTTTTATTTTCGCTCAAACGCCATCTATGAAAATCCGCGCTTGGTCGTGAGCGTCGATGGGGTCGATGTCTGGTCAAGGAAGTACATGATCCTGCAGCCGCCGCTCATGGAGAGAATCAAACTATCTTTCGGAAAATTCGGCCTTAACGAAAACTCCAAAATCAGTTTCAGAATTGAGGTGGGTTCATGACTGAATTGATTTGCATCATCTGCCCGAACGGTTGCAGGTTGACTGTTAAGGGTAACGGGCTGAAAGTGGAAGGAGCGAAATGCGCGCGCGGGAAGGAATTTGCCAGGATAGAAATCGAAGATCCGCGCCGTGTGCTCTGCACGACCGTGAAGACCGTATTTTCAACGCACCCATACTTGAGCGTGCGAACCTCAAAAGAAATCCCAAAAGACAAACTCATGCAAGTGATGAAAGAAATTAAAAATTTTCGGTTGGAAAGGAAGGTCGGCATCGGCGAAGCGGTGATCGAAAACTTACTCGGGACCGGAGCCGATTTGATTGCCACCGAAGAATTTATAGAGAAGGAGGTCTTATGAAACCGTACAAGGGCTTCAAGCCGGAATATTTTGAGGAAGTTCCCCCGAAAAATTCGTACCGTTCGATTTTTAAATGGGGGGATCCCGCTTATAATAAGGTTCCGAACGAGAATCTCTATAAGTTGATTAAAGAAACATTCGGAATGACGGACGAAGATTTTAAAACCACCCGCGAATTGGGGCTTGAGGAAGTGAAGTTTTCAGAACCCATTTCCCTTTCGCCGGAGCAACTTGCCTTTTTTGAAAAATTGGTCGGTAAGGAAAACATAAAAACCGATTCCTACACGAGGCTCAAGTCTTCTTACGGAAAAACCATGTATGACTTACTCAGGCTTCGGAAGGGGATTGTCGAGAACGTGCCCGATGCGGTGCTCTATCCGCGGAATGATGAGGAAATCGAAAAAATCGTTGCCTATTGCAACGAACACCTCATCCCCGTCTATGTCTTCGGGGGTGGAAGCACGGTCACCAGGGGCACGGAATGCACGAAAGAGGGAATAGCCCTCGATTTGAAAAAGCACATGAACAAAGTCATCGCTCTCAATGAAATCGACCAGACGGTGACGGTCCAGGCGGGCATCAGCGGACCCGAACTGGAGGACAGCCTGAACCGGGCTCCGGAACTCTTCGGCGCCAAGGAACGCTATACGAGCGGGCATCTGCCCCAGTCCTTCGAATATTCGGTCGTCGGCGGTTGGGTGGTGACCAGGGGCGCCGGTCAGAATTCCACATATTACGGCAAAATTGAAGATCTCGTCCTCGGCCAAAAATACGTGACGCCCGTGGGCATCATCCAAAGCGATTCCTTCCCGGCAAAAGCGACCGGACCTTCGATCGACCAAATCATGATTGGAAGCGAAGGCGCTTACGGCATACTCACGCAGGTTACGCTGAAGATTTTCAAATACCGGCCCGAAAACCATTTGCGTTTCTCTTTCATGTTCAGGGATTGGGAATCGGCCCAGAAAGCTAGCCGCGAAATCATGCAGGAAGAATGCGGCAAGCCGTCCGTAATCCGGATTTCCGATCCGGAAGAGACGGAAGTGGCGATGAGGCTATACGGCCTTACGGGGACGCCCCTGGACACATACCTCAAAATGAGAGGATATAAAGAAAAGAAATGCCTGATGCTGGGCTTCACGGACGGCGAACGCGGTTATTGTAAGAATCTCTTGAAGAATGTTAAGAGGATTTGTAAAAGAAATGGGGGTTTGTGGCTCACGGGCTATCCCGCCAAGTCCTGGGAGAAAGGGCGTTTCACGGATCCCTATCTTCGGGATACTCTCCAGGATTTCGGAATCATCATCGACACCCTTGAATGCGCCGTCAATTGGAGCAACATGAACCAGGTCTACGAAGAGGTGCGGGCGTTTGTAAAAAGCAGGCCGCAGACGATATGCATGTCCCACATGTCCCATCTCTATCCCCAGGGAGCGAACCTCTACTTCATCTTCATCGCCCGGATGACGGAAATCGATGAATTCGTGGCCTTCCACAGGGGGATTTTGGACGCAATCCAAAAATCCGGAGCGGCGATGAGCCACCACCACGGGATCGGAAAATTGTTCGCGCCCTGGATTGAAGGGCAGATCGGAAAGAACCAAATGGAAGTTTTCAAGGCTTTGAAAAAACATTTTGACCCCAACAACATCATGAATCCGGGCGGAACCCTCGGGCTTGACATCGGGGACGAAGAGAAGCGCTTCGCCCGCAAACCCTGGTAAAATTAGATGTATTATTTTCCTCTTTTCCCAATAAAATGTATTGAATTAAGAAAAGAGGAGATGATGTGCTTTGAACTATTGTCCTCCGGGGACCTTCATTTACACCGTCCGCCACGGAGACACGCTTTGGTTGTTGGCCGACCGTTACAACACGACGGTCGAAGACATCATTGATCTGAACCCGGGGATTGATCCCGACAGGTTGGCGGTCGGTCAACAGCTCTGTTTGCCCCTGATCGAATCGGACATCGACGATTTCGATCCGGTCCTGGCTATGAACAATCTTGCGCGCGCGCTGTGGAGCGAGCACCTTTTCTGGACCAACAACGTCTTCCTGGCCGTGATTTTTGATTTGCCGATCGCGGAGGCGGCGCGGGAAAAGGCCTTCGCGAATGCCGAGGATTTTGCGGAGATGTTCTTGGACTATTACGGCAGGGATTTTTCGGAAGCGTTCAAAAGGCTTTTAATTGACCATCTGCAACTGGGAGCCGACTTGGCAAAAGCCGCGAAAGCAAACGATATGGAAAAATTCGCGACCATCGACCGCGATTGGTTCCAAAACGCAGACAACATTGCCCGGCTGCTTTCCGAAAACAATCCCTTCTGGAACCATGACGAATGGCGGGAATTGCTGTACACGCATTTACAGATGCTGAAGAATTTCGTTGCCAATCTGATGGCTGGTTCCTACGGGGAAGCAGGGGACATCGCGCAGGAAATGCAGATGCAGGCCCTCGCGATGGCTGATTACATGGCGGAAGGAATCATGCGGCAATTTCCTGAAGACTTCGATGAATGAAAGCAGGTTTCCTGCTTTTTTATTTGCATTATTAAGCAAAAAATATTATCATATAAGCAATAATGGAAAATTTTACTTAAAAAAGAGGTGCCCAATGATTCATGAAAAAATAACCGATTTAATCGGAAACACGCCCGTGCTGAAATTGGATGGGCTCTACATCAAACTGGAAGGCTTCAATGCGAGCGGCTCCGTCAAGGATAGGCCAGCGCTGTGGATGATCGAAGGCCTTGAAAAGAGGGGGCTCCTGCGTCCGGGGGACGTGATTGTGGAACCGACGAGCGGGAACACGGGGATTTCACTTGCGATGATCGGAGCCGCCAAGGGTTATCGGGTGGTTCTGGTGATGCCTGACACGATGAGCGTGGAACGCCAGACCGTGATGCGGGCCTATGGTGCGGAAATCATTCTGACCGACGGGAAATTGGGGATGGCGGGCGCCATCAAGGAAGCGGAAAGAATGGTCCGGGAAGAAGGCTGCGTGATGCCGATGCAGTTCAACAACCCCGATAATGTGCAAGCCCATAAAGAAGGCACCGCCCGGGAGATTCTGAAAGATTTTCCGAAACTGGATTATTTCGTCGCCGGAATTGGCACGGGCGGGACGATCACGGGGGTAGCGAAAGCGATTAAGAAGATTTATCGGGGTGTGAAAGTGATTGGGGTGGAGCCGGCCGAATCGCCGATTATCACCAAGGGATACAGGGGAAGCCACGGCATCCAGGGCATCGGCGCCGGATTCGTTCCTTCGATTTTGGACCTTTCCCTGATTGATGAGGTGATGACGGTGGAAACCGAGAAGGCGAAGGCCGAAGCAAAGCGGCTTTCAAAAAAAGGCCTGTTCCTCGGGATTTCTTCCGGAGCAGCCGTTTTTGCAGGTTATGAGTTATTGAAAAAGCATGGAAAAGACAAAACCATCCTGGCAATCGCGCCGGACGGCGGGTTGAAATATTTGAGCACGGGTTTATTTGATTAAAAAAGAAAAAAATGCTTGCAGAAGAGAAGATGATTGAGTAGAATAAAACTGTAACTTACTCCAGGCGGTGCATATGAATAAAGTAATGAAAGACAAACTGAAAGATTCTCTACAAGGCATTTTGCCCGTTGCCGCTATCATTTTCATCATCAGCCTGTTTTTCTATTTTACTGACAAAAACATTCAAGGCGAGGACTTGTTCCAATTCGGAATCGGCACCCTGCTCTTAATAGTCGGGTTCATCATATTCAACATCGGTGCGGAAAACTCCATGATGGCGATTTCCGAAAAGATTGGGGGTTATCTGGCGAAGAGAAAATCGCTGACTTTGTTGATTGCGATTGCTTTCATCATCGGTTTTCTGATCACGGTAGCGGAACCAGATTTATGGGTGCTTGCGGAGCAGTTCACCGCAGTAAAGCCCTTCGTTTTAATCGTAGTCGTCGCTTTCGGAGTCGGAATCTTTCTTGTTCTTGCTTTACTGAGAATCGCCTTTAAAATAAAAATGTCGACCCTGCTGATTGTCTCCTACGGAGTTGTTTTCTTGGTGGCAATTTTCATCGACTCCTCTTTCGTGCAGGTCGCCTTTGATTCCGGCGGTGTGACCACGGGACCGATCACCGTTCCCTTCATTTTGGCGCTCGGTTACGGGCTTTCCGTGGGCAGGGGCGATCGGGAGGCGGATGAAAATAGTTTTGGGCTCGTGGGCATCTGTTCAATCGGTCCGATTCTTGCTGTCTCGGTTCTCGCTCTTTTTTCCAAACCCGATGCAATCCACACCTCTGAAATTGCGGGCTTCGGGAGCTACTTGCTCCGTTACCTTTTTGAGATTTTGGTTGCCATATCTCCTTTCGTTGTCTTTTTTGCGCTGTTTCAGATTTTTGTTTTCAAACTGAACAAAAAGAAGGTCATCAAAATCCTGATCGGTTTTCTGCTGACCTACATCGGCTTGGTTTTGTTTCTGGTCGGGGCGAATTACGGGTATTTGCCGATCGGCGATAAGCTCGGAAGAGAAATTGCCCTCTCAGAACACAATTGGGTATTGATCATTGTCGGAATGTTTTTCGGATTCACGATTGTTGTTGCGGAACCGGCGGTAACGGTGCTCACGCACCAGGTGGAAAACGTGACCAGCGGCGCGATTCCGAGAAAAGTGATGAATTTCTCGCTTTCCGTGGGCGTTGCCGTCGCGGTCGGCCTTGCTTGTCTCAGAATCCTATATGAAATCAGCATCTGGTGGATAATCGTGCCCGGGTATTTACTTGCCTTGGTGATCACGCTTTTCGTTCCCGGAATCTTCACTTCCATCGCCTTTGATTCCGGAGGCTCCGCATCCGGGGCCATGACCGCAACTTTCCTCGTTCCCTTTGCAATCGGAGCGGCAAGGGCTTTGGAACACGACGAATTAAAATACGCCTTCGGCTTGGTTGCTTTCGTGGCTTTGGCTCCCCTCCTGACAATCCAAATTCTCGGTCTGATCTACAAACTGAAGGGAAAGAAAGCCAGGAGAGACAAAGAAGAAGACGAAATCATCGATTTGAAAGAGGTGTGAAATGAAACTCTTGGTCGTAATCATCGATCGTGAACTAACCGATAAATATACCGGCCTCTTAAACAAAAACAACGCCAAATGCCAATTCGTGCTTCTGGGGCAGGGCACTGCCAGCTCGGAAATCCTCGATTATTTTGGCTTGGCAAGGAAGGACAAGGCGATCATCCTTTGTTTGCTTACGGAAAAAGTAACGGAGCCGGTTTTGGAACAACTGCACAAAGAAAAAGAATTCCATCGCCACGGCGGGGCCGTCGCCTTCACCGTGAAATTAGCAAACATAAACAAGCGCTTTTTTGAAATCATCCAGTCGCTTGTAAAAACGGAGGAACAGTATGAGTGAATACAGAGTGATTTTTGCAATTAGCAACCATGGTTATTCGGAAGACATCATGGAAACTGCCAAGCAAGCTGGTGCCAAGGGGGGCACGGTTCTCCGCGGGCGCAGCTCCGCAATCCACGAGGAAACCAAGTTTTTCGGAATCACCATCCATCCGGAAAAAGACATTTTGATGATCGTCACTCCTTTGGAAGACATGGAAAAAATCATGAGCGCCATCAGCAAAAACCATGGCGTGGGGACGGATGCGCACACGCTTTGTTTCAGTTTTGAAATAGGCGATCTCATGGGTTTCAGATTCGATAGGTAGGTTTTATACTGGTTCTTACAAAAAAGGG
>LFRY01000036.1:20549-21296 GCA_001512995.1 Acholeplasmatales bacterium DTU067 | reverse complement strand
AATGGATCATAACTTTCCTCATTCCAACATTATACCACAAAAGTTTTCCGACAATGAAGCCATGAAAAAAGATTAATGGAGGAAGATGCGTCTAATGAAAGATAATCTTCCCACACGGGGCTTTTAATAAAAAAACTCTCGATTATTGAGAGTTTTCTTCGGATATTGAAGGTTCAATTTTTTCCAGGTAGGCTTTTGCTTTCCTTGTGATGTTCAGGTTCTTTCCGTTGGCGATGACTGCAAGAAAACGGTTCTTGGCCGTTTGTTGAGCGCCTTTTTTATGGGCGATGATTCCCAACTGATAAATGCATTTCAAAACGGTAATTTTCGGCAGGTGCCCCCGAAGAACATAAGTGAGATAATTCTCCGCGGCTTCCAAATCCTTCCCTTCCCTTATACCGACCTTGACGCTAATCATTTCATAATTGGCGTACATTTTTGGTTTTTGTTTAAGCGGAAAAAGAGGAAGGAGTTTTTTTATTTCTTCCAAGAGGACCTTCATTCTGGGAAGGTCGTCAATTTGGTCAAAATAATGGATCCAGGCATTGTAGAACCAAAAGCGGAGAAATATTCCAAATTCTGGTTCCTCTTCCGTAAGTTCCATGAGCAGGCGATGCGCTTCTTCTATTTCGCCGGCATCGATTAAGATAACAACGGAATTGATTTTGTCAAGGGTTTTGAAAGTTTTGGAACGAAGGCGACGTTTATTGTATTTTTCATATTCGCTCAAATAGATTAAGGGTTCCA
>LFRY01000036.1:5430-20507 GCA_001512995.1 Acholeplasmatales bacterium DTU067 | reverse complement strand
AGTCAGAATGAAGAACAGTAATGCGTAAAGGATGATGATGGGGTATTGGAATCTTCCCGTGATTTCAAAATAAGCCAGGACAAAAACCCCTATGACTCCGAATATGAGATATACAAGCTTCCATTTGTTGATACTAAACATCGAATAAACGCTCCCTGACTTTGAGATTTAATTCCTCCGCAAACCTCAGCGCATGCCTCACCGCCCGGTCCCCCATGTATTCCGGAGAATGGTTGTCTTCGCCGATCAGGATTTTCGCTCCCGGATATTCCCGGACTAGATTCCAAAATTCTTTTCTGGGATAGGGGAGGACAGCTTCCCCATCCTGATTCAGGATTTTCTTTCTTCTGAAACCATTGGCATTGATTTCTAGGAAGGTTTCGGTTCTGACCGCGGTCTCGATGATGCGCCTGGCAACAGTTTCTGTTTTTTCATTCCAGTGCTGGTTATTGAAGAGGAAAATGTCGGGATGGGCAAGAATCCGGAAATAACCGCTTTCCAAGGCCTGGACGACGCTTTCCCCATATGCATCTAAGTGGTCTTCGTCGAGACTGCCGTAGACATCAATTAATTTTCCATGGCTGATGAGAAAATGCTGGCCGAGAATCAAATAATCCAAATCTTCCAATAGTTTTTCGTAATGCCGGACTTGGTTGGGAAGGTATTCGATTTCCAGGCCGCGATAAATTTTGATTTGATCTTTAAACTCCGCTAGCGCTTTTTCAAGAGCGGGAAGATAGACCTCCTCATATTCTTTCATCGTCATCCTGATGAAAAAATCATCCAATAAGGGTCCGTGGTCACTGATGCCGATTTCTTCGTAACCGAGTTCCACGGCTCTTTTAACATAATCCCAGGGCATGCCGCGCGCATGCCTGCATAGAGAGGTATGGTTGTGATAATCAGTTTTTTTCATGGTCATTGTTCCGAGCGATCTTCACCCATTTGGCAGATCTTCCTTTCCCTAAAGGTTTGATTAACCCCTCATTCCTCAGCTTTATCAATGTCCGGTTGATAGTAGAATCGCTCACGAAAGGGTGCAAGATTCTGATTTCATCTTTTGAAAAGATTTCCGGAAGTTTATGGATGGTGTTTTCGATATTATAGCTTTTATTGAGATTTGCGTCAAACTGATAGTCTTTTACAATCTCATCCGTTTTTTCATAAGCTTCCAAGATCAGTTTCAGCATGAAACGGATGAAACCCATGGTTTGGGCAAAACCCTCTTTCCAATTGAAACTCGCGTTTTTGACTTCCTTTTCAAATTCGGTAATGTTTTCGTGGAGTTTCTCAAAGAAACTGACATAGCGGAATGCCTCGATGTCCGCTTTCAAAAGCAAGAGATAGAGCAAAAAGAGCGCAATTTCGTTGTTTTTTTCGGTAAAGGGGGCGATGTTATAAAAATCAATGAAGAAGTTCAGGTAAAGCGCCAGTTTTTCAAAACTTCCCCTTTCCGCAATGCTCTCCACTTCTTCGTTGACTTTGTCCAAAAGCAAACGTTTGCTTCTGTGAGCCTGACTTTTTAAGACATGTTTTTTGTCGGTTTGCTCATAGTCGAATTTGATTCCATGGAAATGGGAAAAAAGAAAATTAGCAAGATCAAGCAAATCATTGCTTTGGTGCCGGAGTTTTTTGTAATTGTTTTGGATGACCAAGAGCATCTCTTTGATCCGCGAAAGCGTGGTTTCATCTTTCAGGCGCGGCTTTGAATTCTTCGTGATGATCAGTCGCGCCCGCGCTTCCGTCAGATTGAGATTGAAGATCTTCATCAGAAAATAGGAATCCCGTTCCACGGTCGCCCGCACGATGCGCTCCATATCAGTTTTCATAATTTCGGAAAAATGTGCATTTTTGCCGGTCCACCGGTAAATATTCGCAAGCTGTACGACGACATCGTTCGGTATGATGAAACGTTCTATGTTCAATACTGTGCTCATATGCAGCTCCTTTTGGTTTCCGGAAAATTATCAGGAAAAATCGTCATTATTTAAGGTGATGACCAGCTTTTCCGGATTTCCGATATTTTTCTTGAGGATTTTCCTGCCCGAGGGCGCCGTCGCATTTCTGAGTTGGGAATAATCGAGCGGCTGATGTCCGTCAGAACCATAGACATAGGCATCAAGGTCAAGATTGGCATTCTTGTGATGGATGACCAAAGAAGAGATGATTTCGTTGCTGCGGTTCTTTGTCATCGGCACATATTGTTTTCCGACATTGACGCGGCGGCCCTTGAGTATTTCGCCTGGGCGCATTCTTCTGAGATTTCCTTTCTGCGTGAGCAGGACCAAAAGATCCTTTTCCGTGAAATAATGGGCGCCCGTCACTTCGTCATTGGTCCGGCTCTTCATCTCGAGGGCTTTGACTCCGAAAGCAGGGGGAGCCATGACCGGGATTTCGGATGCATCATAGCGGTTAATGTAGCCGAAGCGGGTGCAGACAAGGACTTCTTCTGCTCCTTCCCTGCTGATGTCGATACTCACCAACTCGTCATCCTCGCGGATTTTTGTTGCGATTAATGCCCGAGAATAGCGGACCGCATAGAGGTTTTTCAAAGGCGTTCTTTTAATGAGCCCCTTCTTGGTCGTGAACAACAAATGGCGGTCTTCGTCGAAATCGGAAACCGGAACCGAGAAAATGATTCTCTCATCGGGGTCGATCGACACGAGCGTGCTGATGTTATAGCCCATGTCCCGGGGCCGCACCTCGGGAATTTTTTGAACGGGCATGAAGACGTAATTCCCAAGATTTGTGAAGAGGAGGAGGGTGTCGAGGGAAGTCATCTTGAAATTGGCGATGATCGTGTCCCCTTCCTTCAGTTTCATCTCTTCGTTTGCCTGATAGGCTCTGGGAGTCATGCGCTTCAAATAACCGTCATGGGTGACGAGGATGTGGTAATCCTCTTTTGCGATCAGATCCTTGATTTCGATTTTCACATCGTCAATCTTGTCTTCAATCACAGTCCTTCTGGGGGAGGAGAGTGTTTTCAAAGTGGCATTCAGTTCTTTTTTGATGACTCGGATGAGCGAGCTTTCGTTCGCAAGAATGTCGCTCAGTTCTTCGATTTGTTGCTCAAGCTTTTCTTTCTCTTCCGCAAGCAAAACAATATCGGTGTTCGTGAGCCTGTAAAGTTGGAGCATGACGATCGCTTCTGCCTGAGCTTCGGTGAAATTATAGGTGGAAATCAAATTCTCTATGGCATGGCGCTTATTGTCCGAACTCCTGATTGTTTGGATCACGGCATCCAAAATCGACACCATTTCGATCAAACCTTCGACGATGTGAAGCCGCTTCTTAGCCGCAGCCAGTTCATAATTGCTTCTGTTGGTGATGACTTCTTTTTGATGGGCGATGTAGCAATCGAGGAGTTCGTTCAGACCCATCATCACCGGCCGTTTGTTGGCGATTGCGACCATGTTAAAATTGTAATTGATTTGCAGGTCGGAGGTTTTATAGAAGAAATTCAAGATGTCTTCCGTATTTGCATCCTTCCGCACGTCAACGACGATCCGCAAGCCTTCGCGGTCGCTTTCGTCACGGATGTCGAGAATGCCGTCAATATTGTGCTTTACGTACACTTCGCTCATTTTTTTGACCAAATTTGCCTTGTTCACGCCATAGGGGAGCTCGGTGATAACGATTTGGTTGAGGTTCTTCTTCTCGACGATTTTGGATTTTGCCTTGATGATGATTTTCCCGCGGCCAGTGTCGTAGGCTTTGCGGATGCCGTTGAGACCCTGGACGATGCCCCCGGTCGGAAAATCTGGTCCCTTGACGATTTTCATCAGATCAGCGAGAGTGGCGCGTTTGTGGTTGAGTTTATAAATCACCGCCTGGATGATTTCTTCAATGTTGTGGGGCGGGATTTCGGTGGCATAACCCGCGGAGATACCGGACGAACCGTTCACCAGGAGGTTTGGGAATTTTGCCGGAAGCACCGTCGGTTCATATGCCGCGTCGTCAAAATTGGGAATGAAACCGACCGTTCTTTTATTGATGTCCTGCAATAAGTATTCCGCATATTTCGAAAGCCGAGCCTCCGTATAGCGCATGGCGGCCGGGGGATCCCCGTCGATACTGCCGTTGTTTCCGTGCATGTCAATCAGAGGCAAGCGCATTTTGAAATCCTGGGAAAGGCGTACGAGCGCTTCATAGACCGATGTGTCGCCATGGGGATGGTATTTTCCGATGACGTCCCCCACGATCCGGGCGCTTTTCTTATAGGGTTTGTTGGCGAAAAGCCCCAGCTTGTACATCGCATAAAGAATCCTTCTCTGCACGGGTTTCAACCCGTCCCTGGCGTCGGGCAGTGCTCGGTCCTGGATGATGTATTTCGAATAGCGGCCGAATCTCTCCCCGACGAGGCTCTCCAATTCCTCATCGATGATCTTTTCTATAAATTCATTGACCTTTTTCTTTGTTTTACTCATCGTAGCTTACCTCTTCCAGAGTGAAATTGTCCTCCAGTTCGAAGGAAACATTGTTTTCGATCCATTCGCGCCTGGGCTCGACTCTGTCTCCCATCAGAATCGCAATCCTGTTGTCGGTCTCGTTGAAATCTTCGATGTTGACGCGGATTAAAGTCCGCGTTTTTGGATCCATGGTTGTCTCCCAAAGTTGCTCGGAATTCATCTCTCCGAGGCCTTTGAATCTTTGGATCGTGTAGTTTTTCAAAGCCGAGAGCTTCGTTTTCAGTTCCTCATCATCCCAGGCATAATCGACTTTTGTTTTGGTGGTGATTTTGTATAAGGGCGGGAGCGCAATGTAGACCTTGCCCCTTTCAATCAGAGGACGCATGTAACGGAAAAAGAACGTGAGCAGCAAAACCTGGATGTGAGCACCGTCCGTATCGGCATCGGTCATGATGATGACTTTATCATAATTGGCACGGTTGATGTTAAAGTCGCGGCCGAAGCCGGCGCCCACGGCATTGATGATGGAGATGATTTCTTCGTTCTTTAAGATCTCCTCCGGTTTTGCTTTTTCGGTATTGATGATTTTACCGCGGAGGGGAAGAATTGCCTGGAAGCGGCGGTCGCGCCCCTGTTTCGCGCTTCCTCCCGCCGAATCCCCTTCCACAATAAACAACTCATTCTTTTTCGGGTCCCGCTCCTGACAGGGCGTGAGTTTGCCGGCAAGATTTGCGGTCTTTACGACCTTCTGTTTGATCATCCGCACTTCTTCCCTTGCTTTCCTGGCGGCTTCCCTGGCCTTGGCGGCGCGGATGGCATTGTTTACAAGGGTGTTGGCGATTTCTCCCTTTTCCGCAAGGAAAAACTTCATCTTTTCAAGGACAATCGCCTCAACCGCAAAGCGCGCATCAGCGGTCCCGAGTTTGTTCTTGGTTTGGCCTTCGAATTGCAATTTATCCTCCCCGATTCTGACCGAGAGAATCGCGGTGAGGCCTTCCCGGACATCGGTTCCTTCTAAATTCGGATCCTTGTCCTTCAAAAGCCCCCGCATTCTTGCATATTCGTTAAAGGCTTTCGTAAGGGCGGCGCGGAAACCAGTTTCATGAGAACCCCCGTCCCTGGTTCTGATATTGTTCACGTAAGAAAGAATGTTTTCGGAATAAAATTTCTTGCAGTACTGAAGCGCGCATTCCACATGAATGCCGAGGCTCTCTCCTTCGAGAAAAATCGCTTCGTGGATCGGTTCCTTGTTGGCATTGAGGTCCTCAATATATTCCGCAATTCCTTCCTGGAAGCAAAAGGTTTCCGACTCCTCCGTCCGTTCGTCGATGAGTTCGATTTTTAAATTCCGGACAAGATAAGCCGATTCCCTGAGCCTCTGCGCGCAGAGCTTATAATCGAAGACGGTGGAAGAAAAAATACCGGGGTCGGGTTTGAAGTGAACTGAGGTCCCCGTTCTCCTCGTTTCGCCGAGGATTTTTGGCTTAAGGATGACGGCTCCGCCCTTTTCAAATCTTTGATAGTAGATTTTCCCGTCCCTTTGGATGGTGACTTCCAAAAATTCGCTCAGGGCGTTGACGACAGAAGCCCCGACGCCGTGGAGTCCGCCCGCGACCTTATAGCCGCTGCTGGAATCGAATTTTCCGCCGGCATGAAGCGTACAAAATACAACCTGGGGCGTCGGCACTCCGGTCTTGTGAAGTCCGATCGGAATTCCGCGGCCATTGTCCTGGACCTCGACGGTATTGCCTTTATGGATGATGACCCGGATGTTATCCCCGTATCCGGATAAAACTTCATCGATCGAATTGTCGATGATCTCCCAAAGCAACTGGTGCAGACCCTTCGAATCGGTGCTGCCAATGTACATACCCGGGCGTTTCCGGACCGCTTCCAGACCCTGAAGGACCTGAATCTTCGACTCGTCATAAATAACTTTCTTGCTTGCCATAAATCCCATACCTTTCTTGAGTATATTATAGCATATATTTATCGAAAAGTAAATCAATATTTTTTGATTTTAATTATGTCAATTTCATAATATTGAATATATTAAGCACTATGTTTAAGTCGTTTTTTTGAAATTAATTTTTCCCTTGTTTTTTGGAGAGGGATATAATATAATAAGACAAGGTGATTTTTATGCAAACCGCGCTCAAAATTTTCTTGCTTCTGGCCGCTTATTTGGTAGGCGCGATCCCCTTTGGTTTCATCATCGGAAAAGCCAAGGGCGTCGACGTCCGCAATCACGGAAGCAGGAACATCGGCACCACGAACGTGGGCCGCGTCCTCGGGAGGAAATATGCAATTTTGGCTTACCTCCTGGACATGACCAAGGGCGGAATCTTCGTTTTTCTCTTCCGCTTCGGAATCATCCCCGCCACTTACATGATTGAGACGCCCCTTCTGTACGGCCTCCTGGCCGTGGTCGGCCATACCTGCTCTGTTTTCCTGAGATTCAAGGGCGGAAAAGCAGTCGCCACCAGCAGCGGCGCGGTCTTTGGATTCTGTCCCTGGCTACTGCCCATCCTGATGGTCGCTTTCTTCAGCATCGTCATAACGAGCCGCTATGTGTCCCTCGGCTCTCTATTGAGCGCAGTCCTTACATTGATAGCTTCCATCATACTTTATATTGTCGGAATTGATCCTTTGCTTAAACTCCCAATAGATTATTATTTTCCGATTTTCTGTACTTTAATTCTTCTGATCATCTTTTTCCGCCATAATGAGAACATCAAGCGCTTGTTTAACAGGACGGAAAACAAAATCAAATTCAGGCTTTTCAGAAAAAAATAAAAGTCGCATGCTGCGACTCTTTATTTGTTTTTTGCCTGATTGATTGAGGCCATGATTTGTCTGACTTGCTTTTCCGAAGGCGTCCTTCCCATTTGCTGCATCATGACTCTGATCATTTTCTCGTTCACGGGCGGGTTCTTTTCCAAATAAGCCTGGAAAACCTTTCTGGATACGAAAAATCCGATAATCGCTCCCGCGATCAGCACTCCGAGCAGGAGAAGGACGAACCAACCCCAGGCCATGCTTATCGCCAAAATAAACATTATCTTCACTCCTTTGTTTTAAACTATAATAATTTTACTACAAACACAAAGAAAAAACAATGAAAATGTTTGTAAACTGTTTACCTTTAAAGCAATAAATGATATAATTAACACAGTTTAGAGGAGGATTGAAATGCCAAGATTCATTACCGATGCTTGTATCGCTTGCGGATCCTGTCAAGCGGAATGCCCCGTTGACTGCATCAGCGAAGGCGATATCTACGTAATTGACGAAGAAGCTTGCATTGATTGCGGCGCCTGCCAGGAAGTGTGCCCGGTTGAGGCAATACTCGAAAGATAATTGTCGGCCAAGAGCCGACTTTTTCATTTCATGGTTACGAAGGGATCCGGGTCGATTTCGGAAACTTTTATTCTTCCTTCCAGCATGAATTCTTCTTTCAATTCTTCCGCCAGTGACACAAACACGAATTTCTCTACCCCGTGGTCGATTTCAATGATGGCGAGATTGTTCTCGACGGCTTTTTGGGCGGCGGATAGCTTCACTTCTGAAGTTATGTAACAATCCAGCCCTAAAGCGAGCGCCAAATCAATGTCGCTTTCGCGTCCGCCCGACCCACCAACGATCCCGATGTAGCGGATCAGTTGGTCGGGATTCCCGGCAACTCTCAGCCCGCTCAAACCCAATTTTTCTTTCACTTGCCGGGCAAGGTCTTTCAGAAAGACTGCTTTTATTTTTCCGTACCGGAGGAAGGAATCCTTCGCAACTTCATGGTTCAAGTCCTGGATTCCCAGAAGCCTGGCCAGAGTGTCGTTAACTCCGCCCTTCCCGACGTCGAGGTTGGTGTGGGCGACATAGAGCGAGATCTTCTTTTCAAACATTAGTTCGAGGATTTTTCCGTATTTGTCTCGGAAATGGATTTTTGTAAGCGGCCGGAAAATGAAAGGATGGTGGGCGATGATTAAATTGGCTCCGAAATTGATCGCTTCATGCAAGACCTCAAGATTCAAATCGAGCGCGAGCAGGATGTTTTTTAATTCCAATTCCTCGTCCCCGATTACAAGCCCGAGCTTTTCATAATCAATGTCCGAGGCGAGCTCATGGGGGAAGCGATTATCAAGGTAATCAACGATCGTTTTGATTTTCATATAATTGCTCCTTGATCCTTTCGATTTTCTCCCGGACATTCTCATACCCGATTTCTTGATACCTTTTTAATTCTTCTTCCAGTTTCCGGATGAAGAGTGGGTGCCTCTCCCTCCTCAGCACGGGACCGAAAATTAGGTCTTCTTCCGTATAGTTGAGGGGCTTTCTCGCGGCGCGAGAAACGATTATCTCATAGTACTGCCCATCTTCAAAGATAATCTTCTCTGACGCGATCTCCATTCTCGCATCATAGAGGAATTTTCGGAGTTCGAACAGATTTCTGTTGGCTTGGAGAATGAATTTGGCCTTGCGGTGCCGCTCGAGGCCTTTTTTTAATATCTCCGTCATCAAAATCCCGCCTATACCGGCAATCACGATTGCTTCTGCTTCTCCTTCTTTAAGATCGGCAAGCCCGTCCGAAAGGCTGAAGCGGACTTTCGGAAAGAAGGGATGTTTTTTTATGTTTTCATGGGCACTTTTTAGGGGTTGTTCTTTGTTGTCGATCGCGACCGCGTATTCCAGTCCATACTTTTCAAAGGCTTCGATGATTAACAACCCATGATCGCAACCAACATCCGCCAGTGTTTTTGCGGGGGGGATGAGCGAGGCGATAAATTTTAGTCTTTCTGAAATCATGGTACCACCGCAATATATTATAACTTAAAAGACCCTTTTATTCAATAAAAAAGGCCGGTAGAGCCGGCTCATTTGTATTGGCTGAGGCGTTTTTGCCTTGTCGGATGGCGGAGACGGCGGATTGCCTTGGCCTCGATTTGGCGGATGCGCTCGCGCGTGACCCCGAATTCTCTTCCGACTTCTTCCAGTGTGTGCGGCTTTCCGTCGGTGAGGCCGAAGCGGAGGCGCAGAACCTTTTCCTCACGGGGCGTGAGCGTCTTCAGGACTTTGTCGATTTCTTCCTTGTATTTTTCGTTCATCGTATATTCCAAGGGATTGGGGAGTTCGGTGTCATGGACGAAATCGCCCAAGGTCGAATCGTCTTCTTCCCCGACCGGGGTTTCAAGGGACACGGGTTCCTGCGCAATCTTTTGGATTTGCTGGACCTTTTCGACGGAAATCTTCATTTCCGCGGCAATCTCTTCGGGCGTGGGCTCACGCCTGAGTTCCTGCGTGAGTTTTCTCTGCGTGCGCACGAGCTTGTTGATGGTTTCGACCATGTGCACGGGGATCCTGATTGTCCGCGCTTGGTCCGCAATCGCCCTGGTGATTGCCTGGCGAATCCACCAAGTGGCATAGGTTGAAAATTTAAAGCCCTTGGTAGGATCAAATTTATTGACGGCCTTCATCAGGCCCATGTTTCCTTCTTGGATCAAATCCTGAAACTGCAGTCCCCGGCCCAAATACCTTTTTGCGATCGATACCACCAAACGGAGATTAGATTCAATCAGGATTTCCCGGGCCTTCATGCCCTCTTCCACATAGCGCTCGTATCTTTCCCTTTCCTCTTCGGTAACGGTTTTCTTCCCTTTTTCAACCTGTTTCAGGGTTTCGGAAGCCAAAAGACCCTGCTGCACGGTGCGGGAAAGTTCCAATTCACGGTTTGTGGAAAGGAGGGGAATTTGACCGATTTCTTTCAGATACATTTTTACGGGATCGTCGACTTGTGCAGGCTGCGCGAAAGAAGAGACGATGTCGTCGATGTCCTTGTTTTTGAGGTCGTTTTCGATTTCGCTCGTAAATTCATTGAATTCCGGATCATTGTCTAGTTCGCCGATGAAGCCTTCAAAATCATCGGAAAGGGTGGTGTCCTCGATTCCTGTTTCATAGGCTTCCAGATCCTCATCACGAACCAAATCGATGTTTTCGTTTTCAAGCAATTTCACGACCTCATCGAATTCTTCGCTTTCCTCATTCACGAGGGCGAGTATGTCTTTTATCGCAATATATCCGTTTTTCTTTCCTTCTTCGAGCAATTCCATCAATGCTTTATTTTCATAAATCATAATGCTACTCCTTATGAATCACTGTTTCATTTCTTATTTTAGCGAATTTGGACAATCCTTCGGTGTCAGGGTTTTCTTTCACTGCTTCGCGGACGATCCTGAACTTTTTAAGTCTTTCATATTCATCCATGAGTTTCAACAATTCCTCAAGCGGCAAATCGCAGTAAATCGCTTCTTTCGAAAGCAAAATTTCATCAAGAAGATTTTTTTCTTCTTCTTTTAAGCTTTCCAGAAAACCTCCGTCAATTATATCCTTTTTCTGATAATAATCGTGGATTTTGCTTAGGAGGGCGTAGTTTTTAAAATCGACATAGCAATCGCTGCCCTGAAAAATGCGGATGCAATCTTCCTTCTTAATGCACGCTCTCCTGAGCAACTCTCTTTCCGTTTTTAGATATTTCAGTTGCAAGGATTGCCTTTTCGGCTTCGTGACTGCAATCTCGCGCGGGCGCGGTTCCGGTGCGCGGAAACTATGACGCCGGAAATCCTCCTTCAGGCTGGAAGCGCTCACCTGCAAATCCTCCGCAAGCCTTGCGAGAAATTTTTCGGTCAGCACAGCGGAGCCGAATGATTTGAGATTGGAAAACATTTCGTTTTTGAAAACTTCGATACTATTTATGTCTTTGGGATCAAATTTGAGCTTCGCAACCTCATAGAGGTATTCGATGCCGCTCTTGGCGCTTTCCAACAATGCTTTGAACTTTTCCGTCCCATGTTGGTTGAGGTAGTCGTCGGGGTCCATGTCCCGGGGAAAGAGCGCGGCCCGGACATTGAATCCGGAGGCGCTGAAAAGGCTGATCGCTCTTTTTGCGGCTTCTATGCCTGCGGAATCGCCGTCAAAGCAGACGACGGCGTTTGTTGTAACTTTCGAAAGCGCCCGGATTTGTTCGTCGGTGAGCGCAGTTCCCATGATTGCCACGGCATGGTTGATGCCGGCCCGGTGGGCTGCGATGACATCCATGAAGCCTTCAAAAACATAAACTACGTTCCGGAGTCGGATTTCGTTCGTGTTCCGGAAGAAATTATAGAGCAGCCTGCTTTTTTTGAAAACCTTGTTTTCGCTGCTGTTCACATATTTGGCTTCATCGGATTTTGCAAAAATTCTGCCGCTGAAGCCGACAATTTTACCGTTAATGTCTTCAAGCGGAAAAACAATCCTATTCCGAAAGAGATCGTAGTATGAGTTCTCGCCCGCACGGATGACACCCGCTTCAATCATGTCCAAGGGTTGGTAGCCTTCCTTAAGGAGCGCGTTGTATAAAAGATCGGGCTCTCGCGGAGCCAAGCCGATGCGGAATCTCTTTATTATCTCATCATTTATCTTTCTTTTATACAGATATTCTCTGGCTTCTTTGCCTTCAGAAGAGTTTTTTAGGTAAAACTCGTAGAAGTTTGTTGCAGTTTGGAGAATTTTATAATATTTCTCATGAATTTGATAATGGGAAGCATATCCGCCCAGATCGACCTCAATCCCGACCTTCTCACCGACATAGCGCACCGCCTCCGGATAGGAAATGTTTCGGTAGTTTTGGATGAAGGTAAAGACATTTCCAGAAGCTCCGCAGCTGAAACATTTATAGATTTTTTTGGCGGGGGAGACCGAAAGGGACGGATTTCGGTCGTCATGAAAGGGGCAGAGCCCCATAAAACTGTTCCCCTTCTTCTCCAGTTTTACAAACTCCCCAATCACTTCAACTAGATCCGCTTCTTCGCGGATTTTCTCAATTGTCTCCTCAGGAATGAGCACGGTATCACTACCCTTTGATTCTTTCGTTTATATAGGCTTTCAGATCAGAAATTTTAATTCTTTCCTGCTCCATCGTGTCGCGTTCGCGGACGGTAACGGCATCGTCATCCAAAGTGTCGTAATCGATTGTCACGCAGAAGGGAGTGCCGATGGCGTCCTGCCTTCTGTAACGTTTGCCGATGGCGCCGCTGGTATCGAATTCGCAGTTGAATTCCTGTCTGAGTTCCTCAAAAACCGAAAGAGCCCTGTCTTTCAGTTTGTTGACCAGGGGCAGAACCGCAACCTTCACCGGGGCAAGCTGGGGCTGCAAGCGCAAAAGCTCGCGGGTTTCTCCGTCCGGAAGCTCTTCTATATCATAACTTTCGCAGAGCACCGCCAAAAACAAACGTTCGACGCCCACGGAAGGTTCCACGACATAGGGTAGGTATTTCGAATTGTCTTCCGGATCAAAATACTCAAGATTCTCCCCGGAATGCTCCTGGTGGACCCTGAGGTCATAATTGGTTCTGTTCGCGACTCCCCAAAGCTCTCCCCAACCGAAGGGAAAGCGATACTCGATGTCGGTCGTGGCTTTCGAGTAATGGGATAATTCTTGTTCGCTGTGGTCGCGATAACGCATATTATCGGCCGACAAACCCAAATAAGAAAGGAACTCAAAACAAAACTTACGCCAATAATCAAACCACTCATTGTCGGTTCCGGGTTTGCAGAAGAATTCCAGTTCCATTTGTTCGAATTCCCGTGTCCGGAAAATGAAATTACCGGGCGTAATCTCATTTCTGAAACTCTTCCCGATTTGCCCGATTCCGAAAGGGAGTTTGCGGCGCGAGCTTCTTTGGATGTTTTTAAAATTTACGAAAATGCCCTGAGCGGTCTCGGGACGGAGATAAACGGTGTTTTTTTCTTCCTCGATGACGCCCTGATTGGTTTTGAACATCAGATTGAATTTTCTGATGTCTGTGAAATCATGGGCACCGCAGCTCGGACATTTCACTTCTTCTTTTTTTATGAAAGCGAGCATTTCTGCGTCGCTCATGCCGTCAGCAACCACTTCTCCCTTTGTATGCTCTTCGATTAGCTCGTCCGCCCGATAACGAACGCCGCAGTTTCTGCAGTCAATCAGGGGATCGCTGAAACTGGCGACATGGCCGCTCGCGACCCAAACCCGCGGATTCATCAAAATCGCGGAATCGAGGCCGACATTGTAGGGAGACTCCTGAATGAATTTCTTCCACCAGGCATTCTTAATGTTGTTTTTTAGTTCAACGCCCAGGGGACCGAAATCCCAGGAATTGGCCAAACCGCCATAAATTTCGCTTCCCTGAAAAACGTACCCGTATTGTTTCAGATAGGCGACAAGCTTTTCCATCGTCAATTTACTCACAAAAAACACTCCTCATTATATCTTCTCTTTCCATTTATATTATCTTAACATAATTTCAAATCTTTGTAAAGATAAATATGTTTATCGAAAAAGCATTGTTTTTTCAATGAATTTTGAAAAAAGCTTGCTTAAAGGTTCAACAGAACCTCCCCCATCAAGAACCCCGCGACAAGGAAATAATTCAAAAAACCGAGGCCATATTCGAAACGGAGACTCTGTTTCCTTTGCAAGCGGTAGGAAATGACCTGCCCGAAAAAAACGCAACCAGCCGAAAGCACAAGCAAAAATGGCAGTCCCATCCTTCCGCCAAAAACATAGAGATGGGCGGCGTAGAGGACGGTTGCGAGCATCAGCATGACCGTGAGCGCTGCCGCCCGAGAAAGGAGGAAATTTGGCGGAAGTTCAAACATGATTAGATATTCCAAAACCACAAGCGTGGTGAGGGAGAGAAAAAAGAATTTATAGAGCGAAAACAGACTGTTCAGATCCGGGAAAATCAAAGCCATGATTCCAAAACGGCCGCGCTGGGCCAAGCTTCGGAAAAAATAAAAGCCAATAAACAGAAACAAAGCTTTTAAAAGTACTTCCCGAATGAATCCTTTATCTTTGACGATGGCTATCACCCAGGAATATTATTGATGCTTTTTTAAGTTTATATACGGTTTTGGAAAAGATTGGCCAACGAGAAAAATTGAGCGTTGAAAGCAACGCTCAATTTCATTGGCTTATTTCCAGTTGTCAAGAAGTTCTTTCATGACTTCCACATAATGGTTGACGTTCACAGTCACAGCGGAAATGGCTTCAGGCGCGTCTTCCGCAAGCTTCGTTCCGTCAAGTTTGACGTTTCCCAAGCCGTTCTTCAGCACATAATCGGCCAGGAGATCGGCCTGTTCGAACCATTCGAGTTTGCCTTCTTCTTCGAGATACTCGCGGTATTCTTCATCGCTCATCGTTCTTCCGCCGTCATGCATGCGATAGTCATATTTCAGTTCTTGTTTGGATTTGTCGTTCCAGGCGAATATGCCGTCAGAAACTTCACCCTGAAGAGTGTCGATTTTCAGGGATGTGAGTTTCCCTTTCGCATCGACGGTTCCTTCAGCCCAAACAAGGTTCACTTGCGAGCCGCTTGCATAAGCGGTCCAGCTGAGGATTTTGCCCGCTTTCGCGTTGTCAACGGCTGCCTTCGCAAGCTTGGAATAATCGCTATCGGCGATGGTGACGCCGGTAACGTTCTGGATGTAACCGTCATCATCAGTGGTCAGATCAGTGCCGTGCTCGACGAAATGCTTTTCGATCAGAGCGGCCTGTTCGAACCATTCGAGTTTGCCTTCTTCTTCGAGATATTCGCGGTATTCTTCATCGGTCATTGTTCTTCCGCCGTCATGCATGCGGTAGTCATAACCCAATTCTTT
>LFRY01000036.1:3837-5362 GCA_001512995.1 Acholeplasmatales bacterium DTU067 | reverse complement strand
TTGCAGGCAGCGAGAGTGAAAACGCCGAAAAGGGCGACCACAACAACTAAAAGTCTCTTGAACATTCTGTGTCTTTCCTCCTTACTAAATTTAGACATCTATATTATACCATCTTCACTGATTTATTACAATCTAGAATTGGAATGTAAATGCTTACTTTCCGTAATTTTCTCTCAAAAATTGTCTGATTTTTTCCCGTGCTTCTTCCTTGGCAGGTTTGCAGGCTGCGGCTTCGACTTCGCCCTTGGCCAAGCCTTCGGCCATGCCCGCGCATCCAGGGTAACCGCAAGCCCCGCAATTGTATCCGGGGAGCATTTCGATCAGACTGGCGATCCTGTCATCAACCTCAACCGCAAAAACCTTCGAACAGATTCCAATCAAAACTCCGAAAACTCCTCCCGTTGCTGCAAGAAGGATGGCCGGAAGGAAATATGTTTGGAACACGCTCAGAATCATATGTTCAACGCTCCAAATCTGGAAAAAATCATCGCCATGATCCCGGCCGTGATCAGGGCAATGGGAACGCCCTTGAAGGCCTTGGGAACGTCCGCGCGTTCAATCTTTTCCCTGAGAGTCGAGAAGAGATAAATCACGAAGAGGAATCCGATTGAAGAAGCCAAAGCAAAGACAAATGCGGTAAGGAAGGTATAGGATGGATCGGCAACCAAAGTCGCAACACCCAAAACCGCGCAGTTGGTGGTAATCAAAGGAAGGTAGATTCCAAGCGCGCGATAGAGGGAAGGCGAAATCTTCTTGATGAACATTTCGATAATCTGCACGAGCGAAGCAATCACCAGAATGAAAATGATCGTCCGCATGTAAACCATCTCAAAGGGTACAAGGATGTAGGTATAAAGGAGCCAGGAAACGATGCTGGAAATGGTGATGACGAAAATAACTGCCAGACCCATTCCCAGTGCGGATGAGCGTTTTCTGGAGACGCCCAAGAAAGGACAGACGCCAAGAAATCTATACAAAAGCACGTTTTCAATAACGATTGCCGTAAAGGCAAGTGTGATGAGGTCCCTCATTCTTTTTTGGTTCCTTTCCTAAAGTTGATGATGTTCGCTATGCCAATCAAGACTCCGAGGAGAATGAAGGCCGAGGGGGCTGTATTGAAGAAAGTGGTGAAGAACGCTCCCGGTTCATCCCCAAGCGAAAGCCTCAAATCTTTCCAAACGGTGATGCTTCCTGACGCGAAGAACTCTCTGACAAGGGAGAGAACAACGAGCACGGCCGTATAGCCGATTGACATTCCGAGACCGTCCAAAAGGGAATCAAGGACGCCGTTTTTGGAAGCGAAGGCTTCGGCTCTTCCCAGAATGATGCAGTTCACGACGATCAGGGGAATGAAAATCCCGAGGCTCTTATGCAGAGCGGGAAGGAACGCCGCCATCAGCATTTCCACTATGACGACCAAGCTCGCAACGACGACGATGTACACGGGAATCCTGATTTCGTTCGGAACGATTTTTCTGATCAAAGAAATAATCACATTCGATAAAATCATCACGAAGGAAAAAGC
>LFRY01000036.1:0-3651 GCA_001512995.1 Acholeplasmatales bacterium DTU067 | reverse complement strand
CGATGGTGTCGTAGGAATAATCGTTGACGCTTTCGTTCTTGATTCCGAAATCGTGGCCGATGATCTGGGTCCCGAGATTGGGAGTCTCGTTCTTCGCCTCGACCACGGCGACATCATCAAAGGTGCCGTCGGCCTTGATTCCGACCAGGGAGACGACGGCCCCGCCATAACCCTGAGTGGTGACCTGGTAAATCACCGCCACCGGCGCGACATTTCCCTCATCATAGGCGAAATAAATGGCGGTAATTTCGGAAGTCCGGTCCGTGTATTCGTCGGATCTGACAAGCTCGTATTTCGGATAATCAAAATGTTCGTTCAATGCCTCCATTACAGTTTCCCTCTGCCTCTCTTCAATGATCGGCGCGGTGAAACTGTTAACGACCGCGAGCAAACCGCCGGCAATGATGCCCAAAACCAGCAAAAACGATGCATATCTTATGGTCTTATTCATTCTTGCCTCCTAAATAAGCCAGATAATCCAGGGCGATTCTCGCAGCTCTGATGAGGGAGTTGCTGGTGACCGTTGCCCCGGTCACGGCTTCCACTTTATCCAAATCATCTTGGTTTTCAAGAATCTGGTTGGGAAGTGCTTCGTCAGGATGGACGTCGTTCCCTTCTTTGTGCCATTCTTCATTGTAAGGGGATTCATAAGTTTCAGAACTGGTGTCGGCTTCAAAAGCGGTAATCTCAAGGGTTTCCGGATCATAGGTGACCTTGGTGAGAAGCGGGGGGTTCGTCCCGTATGCTTTCGTCCGCACAGTGATGCTGTTGCCTTCTTTGCTCGCGATGAATTCTTCGGGTTGGTTTTCAGAGACGAGCGCTTCAATTTCAGCCCTCACTCCCTCATCGACATCGGAAAGAAGGTTTCCGTCCTTATCCGCTTCCACAACCACTTCTTCTCCACCGATCAGGAATTTATATTTGAAATTGAAAGTCGAGAAATCCTGCTCCGTTTCAACAAACTCAATATGTTTCGGCATGTTTTTTACAACCGCCAAAGTGCCGATGCCGGCAAAAAGCAAGCCGATGAGAGCATAGCTCACTACGACTTTGCGCTTATTGGGTTCGACGCGGAGTTTCGCGGAGAAACGCTCAAGCGCGGCCGTGAACATGTTCATGATCAGAATTGAAGTCGCAACTCCTTCAGGCATGGAACTCGCAAAACGGAAAAGCACGGTGAGCGCGCCCAGTCCGAAGGAATAGAGAATGACGCCGTTCGGGTTTCTGGGACTGGTCACAGGTTCCGTCGCCATAAAGACGGCACCGAACATCAATCCGCCGTTCAGGACTCCAAAGAGCGCATAGTTCAAAGTTCCCGCATAACCGTTGATCGCGCCGATGATGTAGGTCAGAACAAAGACGCTGCCGACATAGATTGTGGGGATGCGCCAGTCGATTGTTTTTCTGATTGTGAGAAAAATGAAAGCAAGCAGGCAGAGCAGTGCGCTTGTTTCTGCCAGCGCGCCCGGAGTAAATCCCAGGAACATCTTCAAAAGACCGTATTTTTCAATCAGAAGATTGACGGATCCGACTCTGTCGCCCATGAAGACGGTCATGGGGGTGGCGGAAGAGACGGCATCCGCGACTTCCTTAGCGTTGAAATAGCTGTTCGCGCCGATGGCGGCGTTGTTTCCGGTCATGACCCCGAAATAGGCGAAGGTCAGGAAGAGATAACCCAGGAGGGCGGGGTTGAAGATGTTATTTCCGAAGCCTCCGAAGAGGAGTTTGCCGACGACGGTGGCGAAGAAAACTCCGATCACGACGAGCCAAAGCGGCGTCGAGACGGGAACGATCATCCCGAGGAGAATCCCCGGAATTAAAGGATAGCTCTTCGCAAGGCTGATCCAGACTTTTTCCTTTTTTATGATGAAATAATACCACAGGAATTCAAAGAGGAATGCGGAAGCGGCTCCGACCAAAACGAGGAGTAGGGGATAGAGCATTCCGAAGAAATTGGTCTTATCCGCGATGTACGGAAGCAGACCGTTTTTTACCCAGGCAAAAATGATCAGGGGCGCGAGCGCAATCATGAAGTCGCGCATCATCACCGTGGTGTTTTCGCCATGGTCCGCTTTCCTGATGAAAGGCGCTTTATGCATCGTAAATTTCTTGTTTTCCAACATATTCATCACCTTGCTGCCAATACCTTATTTTTTGCTCTGACAACCGAATCCGTCAGTTCGATTCTGGACGGGCAGATGTATGAGCAGAGCCCGCATTCCATGCAGAGTTCGGGTCTGAGTTCTGCGATACTGCTAATTTCATTGTCCTGGAGCGCCTCTTTGATTACGATGGGCGAAAGGAAGACCGGGCAGACCTCGCCGCATTTTCCGCAGCCCATGCATTCGGGATTGATTTCCCTGATGTCCTTGGGCATGACGACGACGCTGGTCAGAGCGCGGTTCACGATGAGGGTGTCGAAGGCGACTGCTTTTCCGGTCATGGGGCCGCCGGCGACGAAATAAGCCTCACCCAAATCGGACGCATAGCCTCCGATTGCTTGGACGACTTCACGCATGTTCGTCCCGATTTTTACATGCACGTTCTGGGGATGCCTGATGCCTTCCCCGGTGACGGTGAGGATTTTATCGACCAGGGGCTGGTTCTCTTCGACAGCGCGTGCAATCGCGTGCGCCGTGCCGACATTGTTCACAACGGCGCAGGCCTCACTGGGCAGCCCTTTATAATCCCTATTGGTCACCCTCTGCACGATGTATTTCTCCCATCCGGCGGGATAAACGTCCTTCAATAAAAATAAACTTAAGCTCTCTTCTTCAGCTATCGCAAGCTTAATCTTTTCGATCAAAGCTTTTTTGTTGGCTTTGATGGCGATGACGCCGCGATTGCAATCGGCGGCTCGCATGATGTATTTCAAGCCGCGGAGGACTGCATCCAAATGATGGGTCAATAGCGTGTAATCTGCTGTGAGATAGGGTTCGCATTCGGCGGCGTTCAGGATCACATAATCAATCTGGCAATCCGTTTCGTACTTCGCATATGCGGGGAAACTAGCGCCCCCGAGACCGACGATACCCGCATCCTTGACGATGGCGATGATTTCTTCTCTGGTCAAAGAACCAACGTCATTGTGTTTGGTTTCAATTTTCGTTTCCTGGAAATCGTTCTTAATTTGGATTGTCGGAACCAATCTTCCCGAGCAATGCCACATCTTCTGATTAACGGAAACAACTTCGCCGCTGACCGAAGCATGGAGGTTGATGGGAAATCTTCCTTTTTTGGTTGCGACAACTTGTCCGACCTTGACTTTGTCGCCGACCTTGACCAATGCTTCGCAGGGTGTGTTTGCTTCGACTAAAGGAATGTAGACATATTCCGGAGCAAGATACTCAAAAACGGGCGCAGAGGTGCTTAGTTCCTTGTGCCCTTTGTGTTCCGGTATATGCGTTCCTTTGCTTTTGATGAACACAATTTACCTCCTTTGTTCCGTTGCTTTCAAACATTTGTATTATAACATAGATGTGTAAAAATGTGAATACACATTTGACAATTGGGACCATTTTCATTCAAAAAAAAGGGACTGTAAAGAAATAATTTTTTAACAGCCCTATATAAGAGAAAAAGCTAAGGTTTAATCAGGTTTTGTCTGATTTCCTTAGCTTTTGTTTTTCTTTCTCTCATTTCTTGTGATAA
>LFRY01000054.1 GCA_001512995.1 Acholeplasmatales bacterium DTU067 | reverse complement strand
GAGAGGGAATATGCTATGCACAGAACCAAGGCCAGTGGCAGATATCGGAAGAAAAAGATGTCGACCGCATGCATCGCCGCAAATAAAATTGCGGAAATCAAAATCGCAAACAGGGGACGCAAGCGCAACTTATCTTCAAAGATTCCGTAAAAAAACTTCCTGAATAACATCTCTTCCACAAACGGCGCCAACAAAAACGCCGTCAGAACCATGAAAATTCCCGCTCCGGAACCGACCGCGGATTCAATCAACTGTTGGTTTGCCGCATCCCCGGAAACCTGGAAGAGATTGTAGAGTTGGGCCAAAACATTATCCAAAATAATGACAATGACGAATCCGAAAATGATCGTCGGAACATGGGAACGCCATTCGCTTTTGAATCCTTTCCAATCAAGAGCAAAACTCTTCCAGAAAACTATAATCATGAGGATTGCGAGAATGCCGGTGCCGATGAATTGGGAAAGGTTCGTGACAGTCCACATGGGCTCCGTCATCAACTCAAGCATCGTTTCTATGTTGACAGTCGCTGTTCTGAAAGCCGTGATGAAGCCTGGTTGTTTTCCTTCAAAATAGAGGAGAATTCCCAGTTTCGCAAATTCCTGCAGGAGGATATTAAGAACTAAGGCAACAGGAAAAGCAATTAGATAGAAATTGCCGCTCCCAAGTTTTTTCATCAATCTTTCGCTCATGTCTTACCCTCCTTTCAGCCAAATAATAACATAATCGCACCGCTTCTGCAATGCTTTTTTAGCGGAAAG
>LFRY01000032.1:1227-2440 GCA_001512995.1 Acholeplasmatales bacterium DTU067 | reverse complement strand
TTTTTCTCCGGTCAGGTAATTATGAAAATACACGTCATCCTTGTCAGCATAAATTATGATCTGGGCATCAATCGCCAACTCCGAGAAAACCGCATCCGCCTTCAAAGTCATGAGATTTGAGTTGGTTTTTAAATCATAAACATCAATTTGGTCCGTCCCATAGCCGATGACCAATTTGCCTTGGTCAGCATCAATATATTTTGGATACTGCCCCACATTGATTTCAATTTCCAATTCCATTGTTTCCGCATCATAAATGTCGATTTTCCTGTTTCTTAAGACCGCCAGTTTATCAGTCAACCCATCATAAACAATCTTTTTATGATAACTAAGGTTATGGTAATCTACAACCCCATCCTCCGTATCCTTATAATTGACGGGTTCGGAATCATTTGGTTCGGAATCCTCTTGTTTGCTTTTTTCGTACTCCGCAATCGCTTCCGTGAATTTTGAAGGGATTTCCAGTTCGACATCACTTCCGAAATTGTTGATTTTCATCAGCATTTCCATGTCAATTTTGAGGTTCTGAAAGAGCATCGTGATGTACATGTTCATGTTTCTCAATTCTTCTTTGGCTTTGTCGATGATGAAAATCAATTCCATCTCGAACCTCGAAACTGTGCCATAATCGGGAATAATTCCCTCCAATGCTCCCAGAACGGCTTCGTCTTTGACTGTAAAGGTATGCACGACAACTTCGTTGTTTTCCGTTTTCAGATAATCATATTCAAATTCATCAAAATCAAATTCGGGAATCGGAACTTCCTCATCATAATCAAAACCCGGTACTTCGGCCACAAGTATTTGTCCGGAATCTTCCATGCAGAGATAATTTCAGTAGGTGGCAACTGTGTTCGAGTCATCCTCCGCTTCAACAAAAGCCCGCACTTCTTCCCCCACCTTTTTCGCAACCACCTTACTCCTAACAGTTGTCGTCATTTCCAACATCTTTATCTTATAGGTATAACTCAGATCAATGTCGGAAGTCCCATGGTACTTGCTTAAGATGATATTCAGATTCTCGATATCATTGGTCCGTTTGCAACCGACAAGAAAAAAGATAACAAATAAGAGCGAAATAATAAAAACCTTCTTTATTTTCTCTTTCCCCTCCAAAATAAAGACATTGTTTCATTACCATTATATCTTAAATTGATTCATTAAGCAATCCGTTATAAGTGAAATGAAAAGGCATTTCCTGCAGGAAATGCCT
>LFRY01000032.1:0-1195 GCA_001512995.1 Acholeplasmatales bacterium DTU067 | reverse complement strand
TTACCCCTGTTGGCTTTCAATATAATCATCAATGGCTTCTAATACATTTTCCGGCACATTCAATTTTACATCTTTTCCGGAATTGTTGATGGTAATGAACATTTCTAACTCGGCAGTAATTTCCTCATATGTCGCCGTTATATACATGTTCAGTCTTTTCAAATCTTCTTTTTCTTTATCAACAATGATTTCCAAATTCATCTGAATTTCCGTATTATCATCATATTCTGATATGAACTCATCCAAGTAAGCAAGGATGGCATCGTCACCAATATCGAATGAATGGATAATCAGACCGTCCTCTTCCGTTTTTTGATATTCGTATTCAAAATCATCAAAATCAAACTGGGGAATGGGAACTTCCTCATCATAATCAAATCCTTCCCCTTCAATCACAAAGACATCATCGCCATCCAACATGCAAATATAATTGCCGATGACATACATTTTTATGGACACGATTCCTTCCATCATCTCCATGTAGACATGATATTCTTCCCCAACCTTCTTTACAATAATTGTTCCCGCAATTGTTGTCGTCTACCCATTCAGCGACATCACATATTCATAGCTTATGTCAACATCGGTCTCTTCTTGGTATTGGCTTAGGAGTTTTTCTATATTTTCAACGTCCTTCTTTTCTTGATCACAGCCGACAACAAAGAAGAAAACAAACAAAAAAAAAAACAGAAAAAGTCTTTTAAATTTCATAATTCCTCCCTATATTTTTTCAATTTGATTATATCTTATATAAGTTTATTAAGCAATACTTTTTTTATTACAGAAATGATGTGTAGTTTGTATGGGAAAGGTAATATGACAAAAAAAGGTCTATGTAAGCTTGGCTAAACGAGCTAAACATGGACCTGTTTTTATTAGAACTCTTGACATAAATTTATCAACAATATTTTTGACAGGGACGCTTCAAAGACGAAATTNNAACGAGAAAACTCGTTGATTCTTACCATTCCCATCGTCTTATTTCTACATTTTACCTATCCCTATTTTCCAAAAACTTTGAGCTATGTCCAACCTTTCCTTGACGGCTGCGCTTCACAAAATGCCATTTAAAATATTGTTTGATTAACCGATGAAATACAGTTAAACAGGGACTGCAGAAGCCAGGGAGAAAGAAAAATTGAAGCAAGAATACTTGTGTCATTATTGGGAATTTACATGAACATCCATAAGATCA
>LFRY01000086.1 GCA_001512995.1 Acholeplasmatales bacterium DTU067 | reverse complement strand
GATAGTGTCAACTTGTTGTGGGTAAATCAAAAAAATAAAAAATATGGTGAAAATCACCATAACTGTATTAGTTAATAATATTCATCTTTACAATGAGGTGAGTCTTCGCTATAATTTAAGTGACAAAACCAAACATAGAGAGGAGACCCACCCATGAATATTATATCAAATTCTAATCCAGTTTTAAAGAGCAATCCTAAAAATTATTCTTTTAGTGATGTTGTTTTTAGATTTAAAGAATATTCTAAAGAACTTACTAGACAAGCTATTATTGAATGTCTAGAAACAATTGATAACAGATATTTTAAAAGCAAACTTTGGAAAGCTACTCATAGAAATCACGGTTTTAAAGAACGTACTCTTATTACATCTATTGGTGTTATTACTTTTAAAAGACGTTATTATGTTGCACTTAATAAATCACAAGATATTGAAAACTTCTTCTTCGTAGATAGTTTCTTAGGGATAATCAAATATTCAAGACTTTCAATGGATGCAATTGTTGAGTTAACCAAAATGGCTACTGAAGTTAATGCTTCCTATGCTGCTAGAAAAGCATTAACCGATACAGAGGTTTCTCGTCAAACTGTTTCTAATATCTTAGAAAACTATACAATAGTTGAAAATGATCTTCCTAGAATGGATGAAATCATTGAAAAATTTAATGAGTCAAAAGAAACAATTTACATTGAACTTGATGAAGCTCATTGCAATTTGCAAGAAAAAGAAGTTAAAAGTAAACCAAGCAAAAACATAATCGCCAATCTAGCTTTACTTCATACAGGACATTCTCCTAGTACATTAGCTTCAAAACGAAAAGAACTCGAAAATAAGCACTATTTTGGGGGTTTAAACGTTGACACAAGCATTTTTGCTGATAGAATCTTCGATTATATCCCTAAGAGGTTTAATGTAGAAGATATCCAATATATATTTGTTAGTGGTGATGGCGCTAAATGGATTAACAGTTTCACCTCAAAACTAAGATACTGTTTTAGTGGATATAAAATTCAGATTATTCAAGTTCTAGATAAGTTTCACTTAAGGAAAAGATTAAATTCTATCTTTTCTGGAAATAAAGAAATGATTAATTTTTTCTTTAGTAATTTAAAAACATTAGATAAAAATCAGTTTAAATTAATAGCAATGTACTTCTATGAAAATAATCCGGATCACAAACTAAACATTGATGCCTTTAACTCCCATGTGCGCTACATCTGCAACAACTGGATATACATTAAAAACCAACTACATCCTGAATATAAAACCTCATGTAGTATGGAAGGACATATATCACATGTACTTGCATCTAGATTAACATCTAGACCAAAAGGTTTTAAAAGAACTGTTTTAGAAAACCTAATTCAACTAATAGTAATGAATGCTAATCTTTACGAATTAACAATTCAAGATATCCTTGAATGGAAGAAACCAATTCAAGAACAAAAGAATGTCAGAAGTTTAGCAGCAAATAAGATGTATAAGAAGTTTTATGATTACAATATTGAGTTAGCAATAATGGAATCTAATAACACAAATATGAAAAACTACATTCATAATCTTGTGTCACCAAAGTGGCTTTATAGTTAGAAAATTTCTTCAGTTTTCAAAATGCTTAAATATAGCTATATAACTAATATATCTATATTTACCCACTAAAACTTTACACTACC
>LFRY01000044.1 GCA_001512995.1 Acholeplasmatales bacterium DTU067 | reverse complement strand
TAGACATATTTAAAAAGTGGGAGAAAAGGATTTATATTATCTATTTATATTTTATACTGTAGTGGGAAAAAAATAAAACTACTTTTTTAGGATTTCCTAAAAAAGTAGTTTGTCAACAGGCGGAAACCCCTCACGGTGTTTTTTTTTGAAATAATATTCGTCGACGGCTTTTAAATAATCAATCGGTGGCGTATAGCCCTGGGGAACGCACACCCCTACCTCCCTGGCTTTTTGCAGGGAAATGCTCTTCGGTCCGGATTTATCCGCTTCCCGGAGCAGGCGGTTGAAGACAGAAATGTCAATCAGATAGATCTCATCGACCCTTCTGTAATAGATGATGACAAAACCAATCCCCCCGTGCTCCGCAATATGCGTCAAATGTTCGATTTGGTGGGGATGGATGTGCTTGAAAGCGAACCGCAGATTGTTGGTCTCCTTGGCCTCGAAATCAATGTATTTGCTTCGGTAGATGCCGTTGTAATCGGTCGTGGAGGGGATGCGGTAGTAAGCTTCGGAAATCCGCGCTTTGTTCCGTGCGGGGTAATCGACCCTCACAACCTGGATGGGGGTCGGTTTTTTATAAATGAAAGCTTTGTTATGGATTCTGTAATATTCGTTGCTGATGTTCAAAGCTTTTTCAAACATCATTCCCTGGCTCTGGAGTTTTCTCGGTTTCTTTTCTTCGCCCATGGGATAAGGATAATTGACTTTCATGCTCTCACCCTAATAATTATACCATTTTTGGGGAAGATTTAAAAGTTGAAACAAGTAACTAATTTTGAGAAAAGTTCATAATTTAAAAAGGGGTGAGGCGATGGTCCTGATTATCAATCACGGAAGGCATTTGAATTTTTGGAATGACGAGAAATTCGTCGTCTTGAAGGATATCTGCGAGCTAAAAAAACTTCAGGATGAGGAATACACGGTCTTATTGCTGGATGTTGACATCAATGATGAGGGAATTATAAAAGAACTGAGTTGTTTCTTTGAGGAAATAATCATATCCCTCCGGGTTTTGGCGGTAATCACAACCAAAACGAGCGAAAAACTTAGGGAAATCTGCAGTTTCCATAACATTCCCTTGCTGGAGATTGAGTGAAACAAGCATGCCTTTATAATTAGTCCACACTATGTTTTTATAGTGAGGTTAATGAATGACAATGATTTCCCTAAGCCACCATTGTGTGGCTTTTTTTACTTCGAATAGGTTTTTTAAAGAGATGTAAAACGGAAAAGGTTTTATTTATTCAGATATTACACAAAAAACGTTATTTGCTCTTTTTCTTCAACTTGAATTATTCTTGCGGATGATGTAAAATAAGGTAGTTAAAGGATGAATGATATGGAGAAAAAAAACTTGCTAGAAAGACAAAAAAGAATCAGAAACTTTTCGATCATAGCCCATATCGATCACGGTAAAAGCACGCTTGCCGACCGAATCCTGGAACTCACCAATACCGTTGACCCACGGGCGATGAAATCCCAGGTGCTTGATTCCATGGATTTGGAAAGGGAAAGGGGCATCACGATCAAACTGAACGCGATCGAAGTGAATTATCGTTCTGATGACGGGAATGATTATATTTTTCACTTGATTGACACTCCCGGGCACGTCGATTTCACTTATGAAGTTTCCCGATCGCTTGCCGCCTGCGAGGGGGCGATTTTGATCGTGGATGCGACCCAGGGCGTGCAAGCGCAAACGCTTGCGAATGCCTACCTTGCGATCGACAACGATTTGGAAATCATTCCTGTCATAAATAAGATTGATTTGCCGAATGCGGATCCGGAAAAAGCGAAGAAGGAAATTGAAGAAGTCCTCGGACTGGATGCAAGCGACGCCCTGCTCGTTTCCGCCAAATCCGGTGAGGGCGTGAAGGAAATTTTGGAAACAATCGTGAAAAAAGTTCCGGAACCCAAGGGCGATCCCGATGCGCCCCTGCAGGCGTTGGTTTTCGATTCCTATTATGATCAGTACCGCGGGATCATCCCCACGATCCGCGTCATCAACGGCACGATCAGGCGCGGAGACAAAATCTGGATGATGGCCACGGATGCGCATTTTGAGGTTACGGAAGTCGGCGCTTACAATCCGCATGAAGTGAAGCGCGATTTTTTGGGACCTGGCGACGTAGGTTATTTAGCGGCAACGATCAAGGACATCGACAAGGTCCGCGTCGGGGACACGATTACCCATGCCGATAGGCCGGCGGCCATGCCCCTTCCCGGTTACAGACGCTTAAATCCAATGGTCTACTGCGGGCTCTTCCCCGTGGACAACGCCGACTATGAGGAATTGAAAGATGCGCTCACAAAACTGGCGCTGAATGACTCCGCGCTCGTTTTCGAACCCGAGACCTCCCAAGCGCTCGGCTTCGGTTTCCGGGTTGGTTTTCTCGGCATGCTCCACATGGACATCGTTCAGGAAAGAATCGAGCGCGAATTCAAGCTGAATCTGATCGCGACAGCACCTTCGGTCATTTATAAAGTCAATCTGACGAACGGAAAAACGATCATGGTGGATAACCCTGCGCTCCTTCCCGAACCGCAATTTATACAGAGCATCGAAGAGCCCTTCGTGAAGACGGAAATCATGAGTCCGAGCGAATTTGTCGGTCCGATCATGGAAATCTGCCAGAACAAGCGGGCAACTTTCATCAACATGAAATATATCGATCCCACCAGGGTGATGCTGGAATACGAAATGCCGCTCTCAGAAATCATTTTTGATTTCTTTGACCGCCTGAAATCATCCACCAAGGGCTATGCCTCCTTCGATTATCAGTTTTCGCGGTATCTGGAGTCGGATCTTGTGAAGCTGGACATCCTGATTCACGGTGAAAAAGTCGACGCCCTTTCAACAATCGTCCACAGGAAGTCGGCCTACAGGCGGGGCCATGCGATTGCCGTGAAACTGAAAAAACTGATTCCCCGTCAACTGTTTGAAGTACCGATCCAGGCAGCGATTGGAAACAAGGTCATCGCCCGGACGAATGTGAAGGCGATGGGCAAGAACGTGCTCGCGAAATGCTATGGGGGGGACGTCAGCAGAAAGAAGAAGCTGCTTGAAAAACAGAAAGAAGGAAAAAAACGGATGAAAGCCGTCGGGAATGTCGAAATCCCGCAATCCGCTTTCCTTGCCGTTTTAAGCATCGATGATGAGTGAACCGAAAGCCCTATATGTCCACATCCCCTTTTGCTCGTCCATCTGTACTTACTGCGATTTTTATAAATTGGTGGCCAAAAGGGAAAGAAAAGAAAAGTATGTTGAGCATCTTGTAAAAGAGGGGGAATTGAAGAAGGAATCCTTTTCTGCCCTGGAGACCATTTACATCGGCGGCGGGACGCCGACTGCGCTTCCGCTCAATCTCCTTGATTATCTTCTCACCAATTTAAAAAGACTCATCGACTTGGGGAATATCGAAGAATACTCGATCGAAGCAAACCCGAACGACATCACGCCTGAACTTGCCCTGGTCCTGAAAGAGGGAGGCGTGAACCGCATCAGTTTGGGCGTCCAAAGCTTCGACAAGGAGAAATTAAAGATATTGGGAAGAAAGCACAGCGAGGACGATGTGCGGAAAGCGCTTATGATTCTCCGCGACCTCGGCTTTAAGAACATCAATGTTGATTTGATTTATGGCCTGCAGGATGATTCCTTCCCGAAGGTAAAAAAAGACCTAAAAAAGGCCATTGCTATGGGGGCGACCCATATTTCAGCGTATTCTTTGATTCTGGAAGAAAAAACGATTCTAAAGAAGCTCCATGCCGAAGGGAAGTTCAATCGTCTGGATGACGATCTTGAAGCGGAATTGTACAAGAAAATTTCTGCTTACCTCAAGCGCAGGGGCTTCCTACACTACGAAATAAGCAACTTTGCCCGCAAAAACTTCCAATCCAAACATAATTTGACCTATTGGAATAATATGAATTATATGGGGATTGGAGCCGGGGCCAGCTATTATCTCGGGAATACCCGCTATACAAACATCACCAACATCGATAAATACTGCGAAAGCATCGCTTCCGGAAGACCGGCATACAAAGAAGTGACTGTTTTATCGTCGGAAGATCGCATGCAGGAAGAAATGATCCTCGGTTTGAGAAAAACCGAGGGCATCAGTTTGACCGAATTCAAAGCGAAATACGGAATCGATTGCTTCCAGGCCTTTCCGGTCATCAGGAATCTAATTAATCTGCAATTGCTGGAAGCAAAGCATGACCGTCTCTACATCCCCGAAGAGAAACTCTATCTTTCCAACGAGGTGCTCGTTAACTTCATTTAAAGGGGAGAATCATGAAAAGAAACCGGCCGGGCAATCGAATCTTAGCTTATACCGTCGTTTTATATTTGGTCGGTCTTGCTTTTGGGATGGTTTTGCTGAGGAATCAGCAGCTCCCGCCCGGCTCCCGTCGCAATTTTTTGGAGGTCTTTGCCGCGAATTATTGGCACATCTTTTTGATTTGGCTTTTGGGATTTTCCCTGACGGGTCTGTTGTTCACGTCCGTCCTGATCTTTTTTCGCGGTTTTCTCTTTGGGGCGCTCATGGCCCTGCTAATTTCTTTCAACCTCCAGCGCTTATTTTTCCTCCTGCTTTTGGAAATCGCATTGTTTTTGCCGGCTTTTTTTCCTGTTTCTTGTTTTTCTTTGGCGCTTTCGATGCGCTCTTTTCTCAGTTTGTTTTCCTATCAAAACTTCAATCTGAAATTTTACTTGAACATTATGATAATTGCGACGATATTTATCGTAATTTATAGTATAATAATAGTGATTCGGGTGTGAAATGGAGATTTTTCAGAAAGAATACGAATATTATCTGCGCGGAGTTTTGGGTTTGAGCGCAAATACTGTCCAGAATTACTGTGGGGATGTGGCAAAATACTGCCAGTTTTTGAAAACCTACCGCAAGCGGACGCATCCTGAGGACATCGAAACGGAAGACATCCGCGCTTATCTTGCGAACCTCAAACGCCGCGGGATCGCAACTTCCTCACAAGCCCGGGTATTAACATCCCTTAAATCCTTTCATAAATTCCTCCTGCAAGAAAAATATGCGACGAGGAATGTTGCCCAGGCGATCGCTGCCCCGAAAAGGAAGAAGAAGCTCCCGCTGATTCTTTCGTTCCAGGAGACGGAGGAACTGCTATCATCGCTAAAAAGCGACAGCCCTGCGGCCCTTCGAAACAAAGCAATGATTGAATTGATGTATTCTTCCGGAATTCGCGTGAGCGAGCTTGTCAATCTCCGTTTGGGGGACTTGCATCTGCAGATGGGTTTTCTGAAAGTCTTCGGAAAGGGCAAAAAGGAGAGGCTCATCCCGATCGGGGAATATGCCGTCGACGTCCTCAAACAGTATCTCCGGGAGGCTCGGCCCCTGCTTTTGAAAAACAAACAGACCGATTTTCTTTTTTTGAACATCCGCGGGACGGGCATTACCCGGGAATCATTCTGGAAAATCTTAAAAAAACAGGCCGAAGAAGCAGGTATCAAAAAAAACATCACCCCCCACACCCTGCGCCATTCCTTTGCTTCCCACATGCTGGAACGGGGGCTGGATTTGCGACTGATTCAGGAATTGCTCGGCCACGAAGACATTTCCACAACCGAAATCTATACGCATATCAGAGACGTTAAATTAAAGGAAACATACTTGGATGCCCATCCTCGGGCAAGAAAACAAGGAAGGTAGTATGAAAAGATTCAAAAGAATATTTGTGATCGTTGCTGACTCGCTCGGAGTCGGCGCCATGGAAGATGCAGGCAATTACGGCGACGAAGGAACCAACACTTTGAGCCATCTAAGTTACAGCAAGATTGATTTCTCGATTCCGACGCTTGAAAAACTCGGCATCGGAAACATTACCAAGATCCACAATACCCCGCCCAATCCCAATCCGCTCGCTTCTTTCGGAAAGATGCGTGAAAAAAGCGTCGGGAAGGACACTCTTACAGGGCATTGGGAATTGATGGGGCTCCATCTCACCAAAGCATTCCCTTCTTTCACCGACACGGGCTTTCCGGAAGCTTTGATAAAAAAACTGGAAGAAGAAACCGGGCATAGATTCATCGGAAATTATGCTGAAAGCGGGACGAAGATCATTTCCGATTTGGGTGAAAGGCATCTGGAAACAAAAGAACTGATCATCTACACATCCGCGGATTCGGTTCTGCAGATTGCTGCGAACGAAGAAATAGTTCCTCTTGATGAACTCTACCGCGTCTGTGAGATCGCGCGCAGGCTGACGCTGGAAAACCCCGATTGGATGGTGGGAAGAATCATCGCCCGCCCCTTTGTCGGAAAGAAAAAGGAAGATTTCGTCCGCACGGCAAACCGCCATGACTATGCGCTCAAGCCTTTTGAGCCCACGGTTTTGAATTTTCTGAAGGATGCTGGATTAGAGGTGCTTGCAGTCGGGAAAATCAACGACATTTTTGACGGCGAAGGCATTACCGAATCCTACAAGACAAAGAGCAACCGCCATGGAATGGAAGCAGCCATGCGGATTGCGGCGCGGGATTTCTCCGGTCTCTGTTTTGCGAATCTCGTAGATTTCGACGCGCTCTACGGTCACCGCCGGAATCCCGTGGGTTATGCGGAATGCGTGGAAGAATTCGACCGCGACTTGGACAAGCTTCTTGAACTCTTGACAACGGAAGATTTGCTCATCATCTGTGCCGACCACGGCAATGACCCAACGCATACTGGAACCGACCACACCAGAGAATACGTCCCCCTCCTCGTCTACAATTCCGGATTGGAAGGACTGGACTTGGGAGTGAGAAAAACATTCGCTGATGTGGGCGCCACGGTCGCCGACAATTTTCGTACCAGAAAACCAAAGATCGGCACCAGTTTTTTAAAAGAAATTCAATGAAGGAGTGAGACGATGAAAACTGAGGTCAAAATACTCAATTTCAGCCACCAGGGCTTAATCGAAACCCATAAATGGGAAGGTGAAGGCGAGAAGCGCGCCGTCGTGATCCTTGTCCATGGCATGGCCGAACACATCGAAAGATATGACGCTTTCGCTTCCAGATTGGCCCGGGCGGGTTATGTCGTCTATGGTTACAATCAGCGCGGACACAAGGGCACGATTCAAAGCAAAGAAGACTACGGTTATATGCACGACAAGGATAATTTTCGAATCCTCGTCGCTGATTTGTATGAAATGGCCGAACACGTGCAGAAAGAACACCCCGCTCTCCCCGTTTTCATCTTTGGGCACAGCATGGGGTCCTTCGTAACCCAGCGCTTTGTACAATTGCACGGAAGCAGGATCAGCGGCATCATTCTATCCGGTTCCGCAAAATACCCCAATGCCCTGCTCAGAGCCGGAATCACGCTTTCGAAAGCAATCGTTCGTTTCCGGGGGGCTCGCCACAGAAGCAAGCTCTTGGACAATCTAACTTTCGGGAAATATAACAAACATTTCCGTCCCAACAGGACCGCTTTCGATTGGCTGAACCGCGACGAAGCCGAAGTCCAAAAATACATCGATGATGAGTATTGCGGGGGAATATTCACCGCCGGCTTTTTTAGGGACTTTTTTAGAGGTCTAAAAACCATTAACAATAATTTCGAGCTTGTTCCGAAAGAATTGCCGATGCTATTGCTCAGCGGTTCTGACGATCCCGTTGGTGGACCTGTCAAACTAATTAAAAAACTTTACGAAACCTTAAGAAAACTTGAAATCAAGGATTTGGAATTCAAACTCTATGAAGGCGCACGCCATGAATTGCTTCTCGAATTAAACAAAGAAGAAGTCATGAACGACTGCCTGGATTGGCTGAATAAACATTCCCAATGAACACCATTTCTGAGAAGATTATCTTTGGAAAGACGGATAATTCCCCATTAATCTTCCTAAAAAGCGCCATAATCCGCCCCCTTAAGACAAAATTTGTATAAAAAGACGAATGCATGCAATAATATAAACAAACCCAAAGAACGAGGCGGATATATGGAATTCCTTGAAAATGAAATTAGGCCAGACAGAAGAAAACAAAAGCGCCAACTCGTGATCAACATTCTCGGAGCCATCACTCTCGCTTTTTCCTTTGTTTCCTTATTCCTGATCCTCACACTCCTCCTCAGGGAAGAAGACGACAGGCTGATGCAAATCGGCCTAGTCTTTTCCACTTTTGTTTTTTCCCTGATTGGCATGATGTGCGGGACGATAGGATTCTTAAAAGCGAGAATATTAAAAAAAGGCGGCTATTATGCCACCACGGGTTCTGTTTTGAATCTCTTCGGTTTGATCATCAACGCCGGCGAAATCATTGCTTTGATCATTTTTGCCTTTTCCGACAAATTTCTTGTATAAATGGCTAAACAATACAAAAACAGCGAAATTATAATATATAAATGCTGATATATTTTGTCATTTCTTTCTAAATTATGTCATTTTATACAAAAGATACAATTTATTTGTAATATCATATCCGAAGGTGCAGAAATGATGGATCATGNNTTCGTTTTTAGTTTAGTTTACGTAAAATTATACCTTTTTAAAACCAAACCAACACAAACGAAATTTTAAGGCTGCGCCATAAAAATGAGCTCTGTAGCTCATTTTTTTTATTTTGGATCAACTCGGAATATCAGTGAAGAGAAGAACCCTAGATATGTCGTTCTATGAAGAAATAATCCATCCATAGCATGAGGATTCTACAATTAACGACTTTAGCCGTTTTTCAAAATGACCAATATGGTTTTCCAATTATAAACACCGTTTTGATTTATCAGCCGAGCTCGTATATATTCATTAGTTAACATAATATATATTATAGGAAGTTATAAAGCTAAGTAACTATGGCAAATCATGTTAATGATAATTAACAAATTGTTCGTTTTTAGGATAGCACATTTAAGATTGCTTTATCGGGCTTCTTCTGTCTCATCATATCGGGTAACTTCCTGATTGACAGCAAGAGGGTGGGATTGTAAAATATGTAAAGAGAGTTTATTTTCATGAAGCTTTAAGTATTTATAGATCGGAAATAAAAACAAATTTTCAAACTTCTGCATCAGGGCATCTAGAAATCTTAACGATTAATTATCCATGAAACAAAAGATAATCTTCTCAGAAAATGGTTTTTGTTTCAATTTTAATGAGTTTCTTTAGGAAGGAGAATGCATATGAAAATCGGAATATTCTATGCCGGGAAAACTGTCCCCGTTGTGCCGGCTCGTTTCCAGCGATGAAATAACCGACTTTGTTTTCGACCAAATCGGGATAAAACAGAACATAGGCGAGGGCGGGGCAGGCGCAGGTGTTTTCGCTAAGAACATAGAGTTTCCGGTAAATCTTCCGGAGGTCGTCGTCATTAATCTTTTTGGAAACGAACTCGACGGGAATCTTTTCTTGGCATTTTCGATGGATAGTTTTGCATTCCCTCCCGTATAAAATAGACCGACATCGAATCTTGATTTTTTGCCTTCGGAATTTCTTGTACAAGCGGGAGAACGCTCTTCAGTGCTTCTTTCAGGTCCTGAGTCTGGCAGAGCGGACAGAGTCCGTCCTTGAATTCGAGCCCGGGAATGATGAAATCATTCGCCGCGCAGGATTTACAGAAACGGGCTTCTTCCAAAGAGGACGGGATTTTTGTTAGTTCTTCTTTTAAAACAATTTGTTTTCCGAGCAATTTTTCCAAAATCTTTTTTTCTTTCCGATCCAAAACTTTTGGAAG
>LFRY01000063.1 GCA_001512995.1 Acholeplasmatales bacterium DTU067 | reverse complement strand
AGATTGGCGTTCAGAGCGTCATAGGCTCCGGCCCCCAGTCTCGAGAGGATCGCGAATTGGATTCCCAAAGCAAGCAGGGAGGCGCCCGCGATGTAAAGCGCCGTTCTCAACACATATCTTTTCACATTCCACCTCTAAGCAATTTACTATTATACAACATCTTTCTTAAAAATTCCAGCGAAACTTACCGTTCCTTATTCTTTCCCAAATATGCCCCCATACACTCAGGCATAAAAAAATACCACTAGACAATTGCAATTACCTGTGGTAAAATATAGACAGAAAATACAAACACCGTTCGCAAATACAAACACATAATAAAAACAAACACAATAAACGGCGCGCTCTCCCGATAGACGGAGCGGTAATCGTCAAGCTCCTTGCCTGCGGCTTCCAGTTTCGCGGCAAGTTCCAAAGAACCGAGATGCAAATCGATCGGCGTAATCAAGGGTAGCGTGATGTGACGGAAACGCTGGAACCTATTGGCACCGTCAATCATCGGAGGATGCGGTCTGCATCAAATCCGCTTCTACAACAACAATATCATAGTCGTGCTTAATTGAAGCTTCGAGCGTTCTTTCCGTAAACGCTTCAACTTTCAACGCCTTCGAGCCTTCCGGAATCTCCACGCCTTCGATGGAACTAACCACCGTGAACTTGGATGTTCCTGCTTTATTGGAAACAACGCTCCAACGAATAATTCCTGTCTTCCACAACCCCGTCATCAGCCAGGAGATATCCGTGGATGTAGCCGGAATCCGCCAGATAGAACGGCAGTTCGTCGACTTTGAAGCCCTTGATCACGCCGTCCAAAATCAAAAGCACAAGCGTGTCGGGCTGGTCGAGGCGACTATAGAGCAATATCTCATCTTCTACAAAAAACCCTCTGTGGAATTTCTCTTTTACACCCAGCCTCCCCATGAGGAAGGGGATCAGACGGTCACAATCATTGCGGAATCGTTGGCAGAAACAAAGGGACTCTCACGATTAACAGAACTGTTGCTAAGGTAGAAGTGACAGGGCACAAGTATCTTGGCGGATTCATTGGCATTAATGAAGGTTCCGCAAACATCACTGACAGCTTGATTACTGGAAAATTAGTTGGCGGCGCTTCAGATAAAGGTGCGGGAGCGGTCGTCGGTTATCTTAAAGAGGGAACCGTTGATGTTTTAGAGAACGTTTGGGTAGTTGCATTTACCGGAGAAAATGATCGTGATGAAAAAGTTACTGTTTCTGAAGACTTTAGAATTGAAAGCCTGGAAACAGT
>LFRY01000064.1:514-15297 GCA_001512995.1 Acholeplasmatales bacterium DTU067 | reverse complement strand
TTTTTTCTCATTCGGTGCGCAGAGCAATCACCGGATCGCGCTTAGCCGCGAGCCCGGACGGAATCAGCCCGGCGATGAAAGTCAGGAAAATGCTGATGATAATCAGAGCGATAGCCGTCTGCGGGGCGAGGATGGCAAGATTGGGAATGGAAGAAAGCCTCTTCAGGAGTTGGTTGATCGGAATCAGGGAAATCAGGGTGATGGTTATTCCGATCGTTCCCGCAAGCAAACCGATGATAATCGCTTCCGCATTGAACACCCTTGCGATGTCTTTCTTCCGCGCGCCGATGCTCCGCAAGATTCCGATTTCCTTCGTTCTTTCCAAAACGGAAATATAGGTAATGATTCCAATCATGATCGAAGAAACGACCAGGGAGATGGAAGTGAAAACGATGAGAACGATGCTGATGGCGTCGATCAAAGTGTTCAGGGAACTTTCCATCACTCCCATCAGATCGGTATAGTAGACGCCAGCGGCATGCCCGATCCTTTTTGCCGTTTCTTTTTGCTCTTCGGTGGCTTCCGCTTCCGTAATTCCCAGTTCGCGATAATATTCTGCAATTGCTTCGGCTTTTTTGTTTTCGTTGTATTCGTCGAGATAGGCTTTTATTTTTTCCTTGGCAGCAAAATCAACGGGGAAGATTTTGATTATTACCGGCTTTTTCAAAGCCCCGTATCTCGCCCGGTCCTCTTCTCTTTGGTCTTCGGCCGTTTTGTCGGTCGTGTCGATATACTCTCCGCCCGTCAGCGGATCAAGGAGTTCGTTTTCATGCATCCAGCTGACAATTTCCGAGTTTTCGTTCCTTTCCAAAACATAATCAATCAAATCGACAGTATAACCAATCGCTCCGTCCAAGGCGCCGATTTCCGTTATTTCATTGGCGCGGACGATGCCGACGATTTCCAATTCAATGGCGTCCGGACCTTTCGTATTGTATGTTTCTTCGGAAACAAACTCAATGTTCTGAATTTTGATGATCTTCGATGCGAATCTCCCGGCTTCGTCATTATAAGAATAAATCGCATCGTTCAAAAGCAATTTGTATTTCGTGCCGATCAATTCATCAAAATCAAAGCTCTCGCGGTCTTCGGCGGCTATCCCAAGGCTTTCAAAAACAAAATCGCTGATTTGGTTGTATTTGTTGACGACGAGAACCAGTTCTTCTTTCCCTTCCGGAAGCCTGCCGCCGATGACGTCGTATTGGCTTTCAAAGAAGGAATATTCTTCATCGGAATGGGCCTTCGGAATCGGCGACCAGTTCATGAGCGGGACCTTCAAATAATAATCCTGCCCATTAATATTATATTCTTTAAAAACATTCAGAGCCGTTCCGTACTCATAAACAATGGAGTTATAAAGCGTGGGATCGATTTTTTCTATGACATTGTTTATGTATTCATCGGTGATGTCGTTACTGATTGATATTTTATCAAAAACATCTTTTATTTTGTTGACATAAACCTTTTCTTCATCGGGGTATTCCTCCGCATCGCTCCTCGAAGGACGCATCTCCAGCAGCGCTTCATAATCGGTTGCTTTTCTTGCAATTTCCAAAGGAAAACCGGACAGGGTGTCGCTTTGCATTTTGTCGATGTAGTTTTGGAATCCGTTCGCGACCGAGGCGACAAGGGCAATCCCGATGATGCCGATGCTTCCGGCGAAGGCGGTTATCAGGGTCCGCATTTTCTTCGTCAGCAGATTCTTCAGGCTGAGCCCGAAGGCGGTGATGAAGGACATGGAAGTCCTTTCTTTTCTCGCTTTCTTTTTCTTTTCTTCTTTTTTTACTTCCTCAAGTTCTTCCGGCCGCAGCGGTTTTGAATCCGATGTCACAAGCCCGTCCAGCAAATTGATGATTCTGGTGGCGTAGCGGGTTGCAAGTTCGGGATTGTGCGTGACCATGATTACCAGGCGGTCTTTGGATATTTCTTTCAGAATTTCCATGATCTGAAGGCTGGTTTCGCTGTCGATGGCGCCGGTCGGTTCATCAGCCAGGATGATGTCGGGATTGTTCACCAATGCGCGGGCAATAGCCACTCTTTGCATCTGTCCGCCGGAGAGCTGATTCGGTTTTTTATAAATCTGGTCGCCCAGACCGACGCTTTCCAGAGCCGCGATGGCGCGCGCCTTTCTTTCCGCCCTTGAAATTCCGGAGAGCGTCAACGCCAGTTCGACGTTTCCGAGCACGTTTTGGTGCGGGATCAGATTGTAAGTCTGGAAAACGAATCCGATGGAGTGGTTTCTGTAACTGTCCCAGTCATGATCGCGGAATAGTTTGGTGGATTTTCCGCGGATGATCAAATCCCCGGAGGTATAGCGGTCCAGCCCGCCGATGATATTCAACAGCGTCGTCTTTCCGCAGCCCGAGGGGCCGAGAATGGCGACGAATTCGCTCTTCCTAAATTCCAGGCTGATGCCCTTCAGGGCTTCAACCTTTCCGCCGCCGAAGGGATAATCCTTCGTAATGTTTATTAATTTAAGCATGCCATTACCTCATTCTAGCAAAAGTCATGAATATATTATATAACATAATCTTAAATATGTCTAAAAATGAAACATCTGACAATTTATGCAGAGGTTTTCATTTTATTACTCAGATGTCATATTTCGATAATATCTGCGAGGGCGTGAGCCTGAGCAAATTCCAAACCGGAAGCAAACCGACCAGTAAATTTATGCAGAGCATGAAACCAAATGAAAGCATGGGCAAGAACCATGGATAATAAACAACGGGAAAAGACTTATTTATTTCAATGACGAACCAGGACACTGCCCCGATTCCGAAAACCGCGGAGATGCTCGTCAGCAACACAATTTCCACAAAAAACATCCAATATAGATTCGTTTTTCTCACGCCCAACGCCCGATAAACGCCGATTTCGTAAACCCTGGAAATGAGGCGGGAACGCATCAGGAAATAGAGAAAGACGGAGGATGCGGAAATGATGAGCACTGCCAAGGTGTAGATCACGGGCGAGAAAACAATTTTCTTCTGGAGGTCATAGGCGCGCTCATACATGTCTTCCGCTCTGATGCCCAGGCTTTCGATATTCGAAAGGATTGCATTTTTATCCTTGCCATAAACGACGAATCTCCGGTGCCAGGCAAGGCGAGAGGCATAAAGATAATCGATTTCCTCATCATTCATCAGAATAGTATGTTGGTTTCCCGGGTAGACGCCGACGATTTTGTATGTTTTCAGCACCCCAGGCAGGGTGAAATTGGTGCTTTGACCGTTATCATTAAAGAAAAGCAGGTCAACAAGGATTTCATCATCCTTCAGTTCCAGTTCGGAAACCGGCTTTTCAACCGGCTCTTCCACATTATTAACGTATGCGAGGGGATCGTAATACCATTCGACGGCGCTTAAGGAAAGGGGGCGGATGTTTCGGCTCGAAAAGTTCCGCAGCATCAGTGCTTTGTATTCAGAATCGAGGAGATAGAAATTGGGATTGTTGTTATCCGCGATTCCGACAATTTTATAGTTCCAACCATCGCTTTCAAGAACCATGTCCAGCAATTGCTCGCGGTAGAGAACCCCCTTGGACTGCAGGCCATAGTAGGCAAGCATGGAGTCTGCCAAATATTTGTCCACAAGCACTTCATCGCTTTTTTCAGGCAGGCGCCCAAGCAGCGGTTTCGGGTTTTCAATGATTCCGAGCGGCATGAATGATGCCTGCACATTCAATCTCGTGATGTCCGGAAACTGTTGGTAGAGCCGGACCGAGACATAAAAGTATGGGGGAGCGAGGGACGGAATGGCATAATCTGCCCCGATCTCATCAAGGAATTCATTCAACGCTTGAACATTTGTAATTTCCTCCCCATCCACCTGAATCAAATTGCGGTTGAAATAGAGAAAATCCTTTTCATTGACGCGTTGAGCCATGAATAAATTAATGAAGCCCGAGGTGATCATGACGGCGGTGAGGAACATGACGAAATATATGAATTTCTGGCGCCTTCTGAGACTCCCGAGGTGCGTGAGCGCCGATTTCAAAATTCTCTTAAAACTGAAAACATTTCTTTTCGGAGCTTTTTCGATCGGCGGCAAATGGTAATCAAATTCTTCTATCTCTTCCGATCTGATGACGGGTTTCTTTGAATCAATGACTTTGATTTCGCTCTCCCTGTCGATGAGCTTGATTTTTACGTTTTCCGGAGCATTGATGTAATATGTTCCGTCCCGATAGATGATGTTCAGGTCAATCTTCAGTCCGCTGTCCTCGTAAAAATATTTTATATGCAAATCCTCCGCTTTGATTTCTGTTTTCTGAAATTCCTGCAGGTAGAGATTGCGGTCGCCAATCTGCTCCAGGGTCCTTGCTTCCAAAAACTCCCTTTTCTGAACAACGCTTCCGTCGGAGATTTCATAAATGACGTCACCGTAAAACTCCGCCAGCCTCCGCTCATGGGTTACCAAAAGCACCAGGCAGTCCCGGGAAATTTTTTTGATGATGTTCATGACCTGGGTTGTGTTCTTCTCGTCGAGATTTCCCGTCGGCTCGTCCGCGACCACGACATCGGGGCTCTTTACCAGGGCCCGGGCAATCGCGACTCTTTGTTGCTGGCCGCCGGAAAGCTGGGTCGCCTTTCTTTTTTTGTATCTCTCCATTCCGACCGCGGCGAGGGCATAATCTATCCGCGCATTGATTTCTTCTTTCGGAAGATTGAAAATTCTTAGAACCAGTTCCAGATTCTCATAGACCGTCATATCGGGAAGCAAAGCATAATTCTGAAACACATATCCGAAATGCCGGCTGCGGATGTAATCCCAAGTGTCCGCGCGGTAGCGCCTCAGCACATAATCCTTAAAGATGATTTCGCCGCTGTCCGCCCTGTCCAGCCCTCCCAGCACATTCAGGAGGGTCGTCTTTCCGCTTCCCGATGGTCCGAGCAGGCAAACGAGCCCCCTTTCCGGAAGTTTCAGGGAGGTGTTGTTAATGGCATGGATTTCGTTGGTTCTTCGGCGGTTGAAATATTTGTTCAGATTTTTCGCTTCAAGCATGGCTATCCCCCGATCCTCAAGGCAGCGAACAGGCTCCTGCTCCTATGATAAAGAATGAATCTCCTGGTAATGAGCAATGCGAGCAAGAGATTGATCAGACCCACGAAAAGAAAATCCCGCAATCCATAGGCTGCCATCATTTCAAAACTTTTTTTATTGAAGTGATAAATAAGCAGAAAAGCAAGATAGGAGAAGAAAAAGAAGGTGAGGATTTCAAACAAAATGATCTGCTTGATGTTCGCATTTTTAAAGCCGATGATTCTTAGAATCGTATAATCCTGAACCTTGCTGTTGAAAATCGCACGGAAAATCAAATATGAAAGCAAATATATGACCATGAGCGAAAAGCCTATCCCTAGGGTGATTATCATTTTGAGAATGATTTCTCCTGCCGAAATATTATAGTTTCTCAAATGCTGATGCGGGCAAAAACTATAATAACCCTCCCGGTACAGCCTGTCGAGCACTTCTTTGGCGTCGCCCTCCCTCGAAAGTTCCAAAGTGTACTGCCGGTGTTCAAAGGGGATTATTTTGTCATACAATTCCCAACTTACGTAAGCTTGGTGACTTTGTTTCCCTCCATCCCAAGGCACCGGTTCCAAAACGAGATCCTGCCATTTGAACGTGGTCCCTTCCGAATAATATTGAAAAATCTCGGAGGAGATTTGATAGCCCTCAAGATCTGAATCGGGAAAGAAATCGGAAATCATATGGTACTCGGTTGTATCCCACTCTCTTTCAATGGTCACGACAAATGTCTGGTAGCCAGGACGGAAATAATTATACAAGTCCCGGATTTCTCCTTCATTCAAAACGGCCATGCTTCTTTCCTCCGACCAGGCATAAATACCAACGAGCTTGTATTCCCTGTCATCACTGATGTACCTGCCGTCAGTACTATTTTTTTGAAGGCTGAACTGATATTCCTTGTCCAGGTAATCCTCCAAGCGCCCGAGGTCATCCTCATACACATAGGTGCAAAGAAGAATTTCACCATCCGCTTCCGGAAACCTTCCGATTAAATTTTTCTCGTCATAATCATCCAGAAAACCGGGATAACCGGCAAAATGGAGAAGAAAGTTCAATCTCGAATCAAAAAGATAGAAGCTGATGTCCAGGACGGCATCTTCCTTTACTACCCTTTTTACATTCGGAATCTTCTTCAACTTTTCATAATCTTCATCGGTCAACGGCGCTTTGTCTTTCCGGATGACGAGGACGCGTTCCGGGTAAACGTTATAACTTTCGAAGTAATAGCCACCGCCAAAACCTCCGCCGATACTCAATAGTAAGCCGTAGAGGAGGAACACGAAGAAAACCGTGGTGAGGCTCACCAGGAAGAGCAAAATCGACTTCCGGGGCTGCCCGAAGACATTGTATAAAGCGACGGCGGCGGATTTCTTCCATTCGCTCATTTTTAAGGGAATTTGTTCCCTGGGTTCTTTCGGAATGAAGGGTTTGATTTCCCTGTCCTCCACGACTTCGCCCTCAAAGAGCCTCACGACCCTGGTCGCATAATCCTTCGCGAGTTCATAATTATGGGTCACGACCAAGACCAGTTTGTCCTTCGCCACCTCATTCAAAAGCGCGAAGACTTGTTTTGCCGAGGCGGAATCCAGATTCCCCGTGGGCTCGTCCGCAACGATGATGTCGGAATTGTTCGCCAGAGCGCGGGCAATCGCCAGCCTCTGCTTCTCCCCTCCCGACAATTTTGAAGCGCGGTGGCGGAGATGCCTTCCCAGCCCGACTCTTTCCAGAATTTCTTTGGCTTTGGCCCGCCTGGTTTTCAGATCATGACCCTGGCTGAGCAACGCCACTTCCACATTTTTTAAAACAGTGTAGGAATAAATCAAATTATAATTCTGGAAAATGAAGGCGACCCTGTTTTTCCGATAGTGCTCCCAATCCTCTTCGTCGTAATGCGAAGTCTCTTCGCCGTTGATGTAGATTTCCCCTTCCTCATAGGTGTCGATTCCGCTGATGACATTGAGCAGCGTGCTCTTTCCGGAACCGCTCTCCCCCGTGATTGCCACGAATTCGCCGATCTGAAACTCCAGGCTAACTTTCCTCAGGCCCAGACTGACGACGCCTTCGTTATGGTAGTATTTTGAAACATTCTCAAGCCTGATCATAAACCCTCCCAAATACAAAAATTAGAAAAATATAGCGCGAATAAGTTTTCGCTCCTCGTCAAAACTAAGAAAAAAAAAGGAGCGAATCATGAAAGACATTCCAGAAAGATTCAAAAAAGACATGCTGACTTACAATGAAGTGAAGAGGCTGCTTGCGGAAAAGTATAATTCGGAAATGGCGAAGGAAAAGATCCCCGAAGAAGAAAAATACAAGAACGCAAGCTACCGCGACGATCTGAAACTGAACGAAACCGAATCCCTCGGCAATCCGAGCGGAACAACCGGTTAGCAGGCACTGCCTGCTTTTTTATTTCCAAAAATCTTCAAGTTCTTTTTTCAGCTCTTCCGGTTCGGAAACAAACCTGATGTGGGACCATTCCTTCGGATAGAGCCCCAGATACTTCCTGCTTGCGAAGCGGTCATCCACCAAAATGGCGACGCCGCGGTCGCTTTCGTTCCTGATCACCCTGCCCACCGCCTGCACCACTTTCGCAAACCCCGGATAAGTATAAGCAAAATCAAAACCGCGGGAAAACTTCCTTTCAAAGTGGTCTCTCACGACATTGTTGAAACCGCCGAAGGCCGGAAGGCCCGTGCCGACGACGATCACCCCGCTCAGCATATCGCCGATGTAATCAATCCCTTCCGAAAACATCCCCCCCATTACAAAAAGGCCAATCTGCGTTTTTTCAGAATTCTGAAAAAGTCCGATCACCTGTTCCCTTTCGTCCTGCGTGAAATCCTGCTTCTGCACGATGAAGTCAAATTCAGAATCGTTCTTCAATTCTTCATGGACCAGATTGAGGTATTCGTAACTCGGGAAAAAGACGATGTAGTTTCCGGCCTTGCTTCTGCCAAGCACGCGGATGATGTTGATGATGTTGCTCACGGTTTGCTTCCGGTCGCGGTATCTTGTGGAAACGGAATCGACGGCGAGCAGTTTCAGATTCTCCTGTTTGAAGGGAGAATCGATGCGAATGCAAAGATCTTCCCCCTGGGTGAGCAATTGCTGGTAATAGCGGATGGGGTAGAGGGTCGCACTGAAGAAAACCGCCCCCGCGGTCCTTTCTTTGATCGTTCTCAGAAGGAATTTCGAAGCATCCAGGCAATTCACCGCGATTCTCAGGTTCTTTTCCGTCCGCCCGACAGTGTAAACATAATCCTCATCAAAAAAATCGCTCATCTTATAAAAACGGGAGAAATCAAGCAAAATCCTGACGATTTCCGCTTTGTTTTTTACATCCTTCTTTTCTCCCAGCTTCCTTTCCGCCAAACTCACCAACCTCTCAACCGCCCCCACAAATTCCTCATTGAGTTCACGCACGAAGAAATCCCCGGGATTGGTTTCTTTTTCATATTCCTCGAAATAATTCAATACTTCCTGGAATTGCTTGAGTTTGATGCCGTTTTCCCGCAGGAGTTTCCTTAAACTGAGGACGGCTCCCTTCGTGATTTCCCCGGAATACATGTCCTGGCTCCTGGAAACCAAATTATGGGCTTCGTCCACCAAGAGAAGCGGAATGTAAGGGCTTCCTTCGTCAAAAAATCTCGTAAGGTGCGTCCGCGGGCAGAAAGCGTAATTATAATCGCAGACAATGATGTCGGAGTAATTGCTGATGTCCAGGCTAAATTCAAAGGGACAGAGCCGATGCTTTTTTGCATATGCAGTTATGGTTTCCCGATCGTATAAATTCTCATTCAGGAAAATGTCCTGCAAAGCCGGAAAAAGTTTGGAATAATAATTCTCGGCATAGGGACATTTTTCCGGATCGCAGTCCCTTTCTTCCAAAAAGCAAATCCTGTCCTTGGCCGTGATTTCGACCGTTTTTGCCTGCAGGCCTTTTTCCATCAAAAGGCCCACTGTTTCTAAAACAATTTTCTTGCCGAGATTTTTAGCGGTAAGATAGAATAATTTTTGGCCGGCTTGGTGGATGGTCTTTAAAGATGAATAAAGAACAGCCGCCGTTTTCCCGATCCCCGTCGGCGCGATCGCATAGAGGATGCCCTTGTTCATGAGCGTCCGGTAGCAAGCGCCCATAAGTTCCCGCTGACCTTCCCGGTATTCCGGAAAAGGAAAAGCCAGACCGGCGATCGATTTGTTCCGCGTCTCTTCATGAACGGCAATTTTTCTGAGCCACTCAAGATAGAGACCGATCGTTTTCCGGAAGAAATCCTCAAGTTCGGACCGGGAATAAACCAAATCGATTCTTTTTATTTCCTTTGTCTGAACCTGGATGTAGGTCAGTCTGATGTCGATTTTTCTTTTTTTGGTGTTCCGAAAATAGATGAACGCGTAGAGTTTTGCTTGGGCAAGATGCGCGGGGACGGTCTCCTCATCAATAATATTCAAATCCCTCGTCGTCGATTTGATTTCTTCGATGATGGTTTTCTTGCCTCTTTTCAGAACACCGTCGATTCTCCCGCTGATGAATAAACGGTAATCTTCCCCCTCCTCTTGATAGGACACATGAACTTCCTTTTCGTCCCCCGCAAGATAGCGGCTTTGGTGTTCTTTATGAATGAGGATGCCTTCCTCGGCACGACGGCGGAGGTATTCCTCGCCCGCCAAATCCCCGCTTCCGAAAAGCAATTCTGCTATTTCTCTGACGCTTGCTTTAATTTCCATATCGTTTCCAATTTTATCTCTTGACATATTTCTAATCTGTGGTAAAATAATATCGCATTCGCTGGAATAGCTCAATTGGTAGAGCAATTGACCCGTAATCAATAGGTTGCAGGTTCGAGTCCTGCTTTCAGCACCATCTAAGGTTTGATGCCTCATCAAACTTTTTTTATTTACCGTGCCCAAGGCACGGTTTTTTAATTGTTTGAAGAAATGATTTTCCGAACGCCACCTTCAATGCTCCAAAGATGGTATTTCGCATCCCCCGTGGGATAGGAAATGACCGTCTCCTGCGGCATTTTCAGAAAGGCTTGGTAGAGCCTGTTGATCATCCCGCCGTGGCTGACAATCGCGATGGTGTCCTCTTCGGAAGCTTCGCTCAGAATCCGTTCCAATGCCCGCTCCGCCCGCAGGCGGAAATCTTTCTGGCTTTCCATCCCGTAAGCGGTCTGGTCGAAAGGCAAATCAAGTTTCGGATAGAGCCTGTCCGCTTCCTCCCGCGTCAGACCGGCAAGGAGTCCGTTATTGAATTCCATCAAATCATCCATATAAACGATTTCCAACCGGTAGTGTTTGTTTAAAATTTCTGCAGTCTGGCGTGCCCTTTTAAGAGTGGAGGAGTAAATTTTGTTGATGCGATACAGGCGGGAGAGCTCTTTTGCAGTTTCTTCCGCCTGTTTTTTTCCGATCAAAGTCAATTCAAAATCGGCTCTGCCCTCAAGCACATTCAGGACATCCGCTTCTGATTGGCCGTGCCTCATCACAATTAACAGCATCTTTCCTTCCCCCTTCTTAAATATATCATACTATATTTTTAAGGATTTTTGTACATAAAAATAAAAAAACCATTTTCAAAGCGCCTTCGCTCAAAGAAAGCGTTGAAAATGGCAGCACATCATCCATTGACATATTTCTTTCTTAAAAGGACTGCGTAACCCAAGACATATGCCAGCGGCAGGAGGATGAAACCATAGCCGGGAAGCAGATTGGTTCCAAAAGCCAATAACAGGAGGATAGCCAAAGCAATCAATATCCTGTTCGTCCAATCCATTTTGATTTTAAATTTGGCAACTCCGGTTATTTTCACCAAGGCAACATATGTCACTATGGCAACGATGAAAGAAACGATCGTGAATATTCCCAGGAATGTATTAAGATTCAGCGAAACTTGCGTAAATAGGGGACTTAAAGCAAAGAAGGATCCGAAAACCAGGATGGGTGCCGCCGAATAATTATAAAAGACGTGATTGTATTTGCGGGTGTAGAATTTATCAGCGTAGAAAGAGCGGAAGCCAATAAGGTTGCTAATAAAATTTAACAGGGCGGCAACCTCCAACACAAAGGCTAGGGCGAGCAAGACATATTGGATGTCTTCGTTCGTTATCGCGACTCCGGAAAGCACCAGGATGAACCCGGCAACCAGGAGAGCCATCGTAATGAAGGCCCTGTTTCTAAATCGATTGATGGCATGCTTTCATGCTCTTCCATATTTATTTTCTTTTCCTTTAAATCTTCCACCCCAAAAAATTCATTCACATCCATTTCCAACGCTTTCGCGATTGTGCTCAGCATCGTGATTTCGGGATAACACGTCCCTATTTCCCATTTGCTAATGGTTTTATCGGAAACGTTCAATTTCAATGAATTTTTTTAACCAGCCGCACACTTTATTATTGTACCAAAAATATTATTAAACATTATTTGGCTCAGAGTTTTTTACGGTTGGTCAAGATGCTCAGAGCCAACAAAGCTTGCGATGGAAAATAGAAAATCCAGATAAGATCAACCGGAGAGTTAATGATGGCCAACAAAAATGAAGGTTCTGCTAAAGCAATGTAGTTTTGGAGATTGGACAGACCAACCAGCACATCACAGCATAGAAACAAGGTCATACCAATGGGAAAGAGTATGTTTTTCCGTAATTGCATAAAAGCCAGCAAAACATTCATCAGGAGAAAAGTAAAATACATTACTCCCATGAAGATGAGACTGTCATATTTTATTTTTAATATTTTAAAAAGAAAAAGGAATCCCAACTCCATAATTATCAAAACCATTGATCTCATTAAAATGTGTTTCTTGTTGCGGTTAACACTCCCGTCATTTTCCCATAATCTTATGGCATAAAAGAATTGAGCGATTGTAAACGTGATCAAGGCGAGCAAATAATCACTTTGTTTGATAACCAGAAACCAGTCAGAAATTACAGTGAAAAAAAGCGCAGCCCTGAGAAACCATGCGTCTTTTCTGTTTTCGAAAATTGCAAAAGTGAATAGCAAACAAAGAACAATTCCCAGATATTGCACTTTCGGAACCGCAATTTTATCTCTGAAAAATATAAAAGATGCATATATGGTAAGCATCAATAAAATAAAAAGCACTGTGATCCAGTTTCTTAGTTTCTTGCTCATATCCGAAACCTCATGGAATCTTTTCAATCATCAAAATAGCATAAAACAAACAATAAAACCGGAAATAAAAAACGGTGCTTTCAAAAGAAAACAACGGTTGGTTTCAAATAAATGGGGCGACCGATGGGAATCGAACCCACGAATGCCGGAGCCACAATCCGGTGCGTTAACCACTTCGCCACGATCGCCATCTTGGCAGGGGTAGAAGGAATCGAACCCTCACTGGCGGTTTTGGAGACCGCTGTTCTACCGTTGAACTATACCCCTGTTCATTCAGTTGCTATATTATTATACTAAATTTATTGCCATTTAGCAAGCATTATTTCAAACATTGACAAGGAAAAAAGCGGCTTCCGCCGCCTTTTCAAACAACAAGTTTTCTATATCTTTTCGTTCCGTAGGAATATAGCAAATAAGCTACGATTCCTATCAACAAGGCTTCGATTCCTAACTCAATCAGGTAACCAAAAATGGAGTTGCCTGTATTTGCGGTGACTAGAAAGCCGGGCACCAAAACCAGCGCGCTTCCGACAAAACCGAAAATCATCGTCAATAGCACGCTCAGGCTCTGTTTCACGGCTTTGGTTTCGTTTTCGTAGTCAAATCTCGGGAAAAGGATGTTGATGAAAAGACCGAGATAGGACATGAAAAAAGCAAGCAGGGACGGAATCAGAAACATAAAAAGCGAATACAGGATCGGGATTTTGATGATGAAATTGGCGATGATCACGTCGATGAGAACGAAGGGCACGGAGATCATTAAATTGACAAGAATCTTCGCCCTAAAAATTTGCCTTTCGGATACAGGGGAGGACCTAATAATCCAAAACTGCCGTCCTTCAAGGGAAAGGGAACAGGAGGTTGTGGAAGTGATGCCGAGCATGAAAGCAAAGATTGCCGTGAGCACGAAGGGAAAAGCTTCTGGAGAAAGCCCTCCTTGGGCAATTTGATCGATGAGGGGCTGCATTCTGAACGCCATGACGACGAGAGCGATCGTGGTCAGGATCGGCCCGACAATCGTATTCATAATATAGATGTTTGAGGAGAAATACTTTTTCACTTCCCTCTTAAACAAGGCCCAATCCTGCGTCGACTTTTTCATAGTCCGCATTTTAAAATGCTTCCTTGTATAGGAAATGCGGCTCCTCATGCTCGCTTTCACGTAGCTCCTTCCCACCAGGTAGACGAAACCCGCAAAGGGAAGGAAGGAAAGGGCTAGGAAAAGCAATAACTGGGTCCAATTACCGAGGAGACTCTCGTATACCAGGGTCCCGACTTTGATTTTGTTTAAGATTCGGAACATGTCTTCCGAAAATTTACTGGGGTTTTCATCTATGGCCGAACTTCCGAAACTTAAGGCCATGATGAAGATGAAGAAACCCAGCGTCAAAATGAGTGAGAGAAAATTCCTGTACCGGAAGCGGGAAGTGACGGAACCTATCAGAAATGAAAGCACGCTTCCGAGCGCGATTATTCCCAAAGGAAAGAGAACGAACACGGGCAGGGCAAGAGTCCAAAATATCCAGTCGGTTTGATTGTAGACCGCATAAACGATGATGGTCGGAAAATAGACGAAGAACAGAGTGATGTAATTTATGAGTAAAAGATAGAAGAGCTTGCTCGAAAAGACCGTTCTCGGTTTCACCGGAAGCGCCATCAGCATGTCGAAATCGGAGCTCCTAAACAAGTAGCCGTTGGCTGTGGTCAGGGTCGTCATCAGGGTAACGATGCTCCCCGCTGTGATTCCGAGTGGGAGGATCAAAGCCGCTAATCCCTGTTTCGAAAACAAATCAGCGAACATGAACAAATACATGAAAGCAAATCCGAAGGCAATGGCGGCGACCAAAAAGGCAAGGAAGAGCGCCAGGGGCGAAATTTTTCCTGTGGATTTATTCCGCAGTTTGTTTAATTTAAGGGTGTTGATGACATTCGCCTTAAGCAAAATCAACAGCTTATTCATTGTTCACTAACTCCAAGAACACGTCTTCCAAACTGTTGTCGCCCTTCACTTCTTCCATGGTGCCATATGCTACAATTTTCCCGTCCTTGATGATTGCCACGTGGTCGCACAATTTTTCCGCAACCTCCAAAACATGAGTCGAGAAAAACACCGAGGAGCCGAAGTTGCACATTTCCCGCATGATCTGCTTCACGTCATGGGATGCTTTCGGATCCAAACCGACGAAGGGTTCGTCAAGAACCATGAGTTTGGGTTTTCTTGCAAGCGCCGATATCAACGCCAGTTTTTGTTTCATGCCGTGGGAGTAGGTGGAAATGGTGTCACCGAGATTGCCCTTGATTCCCAGCACTTCGGCATATTTATTGATTTCCCTGTTCCTCTGCTCTTCCGAAATGCCGTAGATGTCGCAGATGAAATTTAAAAACTGAACTCCCGTCATCTGTTCGTAAAGATCGGGATTGTCCGGAATATAGGCCATGACCTGTTTACAGGCAACCGGATCTTCCTGGATGGACTTGCCGTTGACATAGATTTCCCCTTCCTCAAAATCAAGGATACCGGCGATGCATTTGATCGTCGTCGTTTTCCCGGCTCCGTTATGGCCGATGAAACCGAAGATTTCACCGGGTCTGATGTCAAGACTGATGTTGT
>LFRY01000064.1:0-493 GCA_001512995.1 Acholeplasmatales bacterium DTU067 | reverse complement strand
ATATTTATTTTTATGCTCACATATTTTGGTAAGGGGGTCATATGGAAAAACTGATCAGCGAATATCTGCCGCTTGCCGGCACCGTCGTCACCTTGCTTGCCTTTCTGGTTTCTTTGATCACTGAGACGATCAAAAACCTTGGTTTTCTGAAAAAAATACCGACCAATCTCGTCGTCCTTGTTCTATCGGTTCTGTTGTGCATCATCGCCTATGTGATCGCGGCTTCAGTCCTGAACTACAGAATTTACTGGTACGGCATCGTCGGTTCCATCCTGGGCGGTTTCATCGTCAATTATGTCGCGACCTATGGCTGGGAAAAATTCAACAGCCTCTATCTCCGCTATCAGAAAAGAAGAGAAGTGAATAAGGACTGATCGTTTCCTCAATTATTATAACATCAAACAAAAAAAGCAAAAGAAAAAGTTAAGAAGAATCTTCTTAGCTTTTTTAACCTATTTTTGCTTTCGTCAGGATGTCGTCCATTCTCAGGGCG
>LFRY01000026.1 GCA_001512995.1 Acholeplasmatales bacterium DTU067 | reverse complement strand
CCCTCGCCCGCAAAAACCACGTCAAATTTCAATCCAAACTCATTTTTATCTTTTCTCTTCTTTTTCAGCAACGTTCCGGAAAGAACATTCCATTCAGGAACGGGCGCTTGCCCGCTGCCGTCCCTGTAAAAAGCCAATTTTTCATAAGCAAAATCCAAGGAGACATTTCCGCCCGCTTCTTCCGGAAGCGCCGCCCAAAAAGCCTGGTTTCCGGAAACAAGCCGGGCAAGGCAAGTGCCTTCGGCTTTTTCCGAATACACAACCTCGGCTCTGAAGGCATTCCCTTTTCTGATGGCCGTAATCGGGAAAACCATTTCATAAGCGCCCTCCAGATTTCCCAAGGCCTGGGGCAATCCTATCTCGGCATTTCCGAAATACAGGGTTTTATCCTTTATGAAAACTTCAATTCTGTCTTTTTCCGGAAAACGTTTGGAGACGCATTCTTCGCTCTCCGCATCAAAGAACTGAGCTTTTGAGAAATCGAATTCAATCGGCACGACAGCGCCCGCTTCCGCCTCCGGAACGCCCGGCACTTTGATGATCACGCCCGAGGAGCTGTTCTCATAATCGATCGCTTCCGTATCGAAATCGGCATAGAGCAGGGTTTCGCTTCCCAGAATCTCCTTCTGCATGATCCTGCAAAGGACGCTCCTGTTGCTTTCTTCCTCCGCAATCCTGATGTCTTCGGGGCGGATTCCCAGAATCAGGGGCTTGCCGGACCGATAGTCCTTTTCCAGTTTGATGATTTCCCGAGGATTTATTTTCATCTTTTGCCCGTTCGCAAACTCAACCTCGGCCCCCTCCCCTTGTACAAACACCTTCGCATCGTAAAAATTCATCGGCGGTGAACCGATGAAGCCGGCCACGAATTTGTTTGCGGGGTAGCGGTAGAGATTCGTCGGCGTGTCGATTTGCTGGACATAACCGTCCTTCATGACGACAATCCTGTCCCCCATCGTCATCGCTTCCACCTGGTCATGGGTGACATAGATGAAAGTCGTCTTCAGCCTTTTATGGAGTTTGGTGATTTCCGCCCGCATCTGCGTGCGCAGTTTCGCGTCCAAATTGGAAAGCGGCTCATCTAGGAGGAAGACCTTGGGCTCGCGGACGATTGCCCTGCCGAGGGCGACACGCTGCTTCTGGCCCCCGGAGAGCGTGTCCGGTTTTTGGTCAAGCAAGCTTTCAAGGCCCAGAATCTTCGCTGCGGAAAGGACTTTTTCCTGGATTTCCGCCTTCGGAAGTTTCATCATTCGCAAGGGAAAGGCAATGTTTTGATAAACCGTCAGATGGGGATACAAGGAATAATTTTGAAACACCATGGCCGTATCCCTATCGCTCGGCCCCAAATCATTGACGACCTCGCCGCCGATTCTGATCACGCCGGCTGTGATTTCTTCCAACCCGGCGATCATTCTGAGCGAAGTCGATTTCCCGCAGCCCGAGGAGCCGACGAAAACGATGAATTCTTTGTCATTGATGTCCAGATTCAAATCATTGACGGCTTTGGTGCCGTTCGGATAGACTTTATAAACATGGGATAAGGATACACCGGCCATATTCTTCTCCTGAAATTTATAAACGTTTACATTAATTCTAACAAACATCCCGGAGACTGACAATTGGATAATCCTGTTAATAGGTTGAAAATCCTGCTAAAATAAAAAAATGCAGGGATTTACCCTGCATCCGTACGCTTTACTTGGTGCGGTTCGCTTTCTCAATAGCTTTTTGAACCATTCGGCCGCAGATCTGCGAGGGAACTGATCCCCAGCCCTCTCTCTGCACGATGTCATAAACGCCGAGTTCTCGCGCTATTTCTTCTTTCAAGGGTTCGGACATGATGCCGCGACGTTTCCCCATTGACGCAAACCTCCTTTAAAAATGAATTAGCATACATTTATATTTTTGATGCGATTCATTTTTTTATGACTATAAAAATTTGTAAATTATTTTTCAAGCAGACAAACCGCTTCGACCTCGCTTGTTTGCGGGAACATGTCAACCAACGTGATTTCTTTGATTTCATAAAATGAAGAAAGAATTTCCAAATCGCGGGCGAGCGTCGCGACATTGCAGGAAACATAGACCATTTTTTCGATTTTTCTTGCAATGATTGCTTCCAGCAGTCCGGCATCGCAGCCCTTTCTCGGCGGATCGACCACGACGGTGGAAATTTTTTCTTTGATTTTCTCTATTTCTGTTTCCGTTTTACCGAGCAAGAATGCCGCGTTTTTCACCCCGTTCAGTTCCGCATTAATCCGGGCATCCCGCACCGCTTCCGGAACCACTTCAATCCCGCAAACTTTTTTTGCTTCCCGCGCGAGCAGCAAACTGATCGTTCCCACACCCGAATAGCCGTCGAGAATGATTTCGTCATTCTTCGGAGCGGCATAGCTCAGAATCTTCCGGTACATTTTTTCGGTCTGGGCATGGTTGGTTTGGAAAAAGGATTTTTCGGAAACCCGAAACCGCAAACCGCAGATTTCATCTAGCAAATATTCATTCCCATAAAGCAATTTGCTTGTTTCTCCCAGAATCGCATTCCCCTTTTTTGGGTTGATGTTCTGGATGATTGACTTGATCATCGGGAATTCCGAAACCAACGCTTTTACAATCCCCTCCGCTTTCGGAAAAGCTTCCTCCAGCGTGATGAAGACAACCATGTATTCATCCGAAACCGTCTTTCTGATCAAAAGATGGCGCAGAAGCCCCCGGTGCCCTGCTTCATCATAGGCAGGGAGCCCGTGTTCTTCGAATAATCCTTTGACCTTACTTACGATCGCTGTCGCGGTCCGGGGCTGGATGTAGCATTCTTCCAGGGGGACGATTTCATGGGTGCCCTGCTTAAAAAAGCCTGCCCGGATTTCTCCGCCCATATCCCGGAAAGGAACCTGAACCTTGTTTCGGAAATGATAAGGTTCCTCCATGCCGATTATGTCTTTCACTTTAAGTTCCAGATGACCGATTCTTCTGAAGGTTTCTTCCGCCATTTTCTTTTTGAATTCGAGTTGGGCGGGATAAGCCATGTGCATGATTTGGCAGCCTCCGCATTCCCCGAAGCTGGGGCAGACGGGAACAGTCCGCTCCTTGCTCAGGCTGAGTTGGCTCACCACGCGCCCGTAGCCATATGTCTTCCGTAAATCCTTGACTTCCACCAGGGCAACTTCCCCGGGGAGCAGGCCGGGAACGAAAATCGGAAAGCGGTCTGCTTTGCAAACGCCCATGCCCCGATGGTTCAGATCCTCGCAAGTCAATTTCAAAACTTTTGCTTCCATTTTTTTCTCCGCCGTATATTATAACAGTTTTTTCTTAAAAGGACAAACTGACGATTCTTCCCGCGAGCATTTCTTTCAATTCTTCCCGGAAGGCTTCGTAATTGTATTTGTACTTAATCAACCCGAGCCCGTATTTCTTGAAATCAAGGTTCACCGTCTTCGTGCAGACGAAGAGCCCGTAACTCTGGCGGTTGATCCTTTTTCTCAGGCTGTCGATTTTTTTCAGATCCTCCTCAGAACATAGATAAGTGTCCTTGCACTCGATGAAAAAAAGCACCTTGCCCAAGTCAATCAGAACGTCCACTTCCGAGATCTGCCGGTCCTTAGTTTTGAAAAGCGCGCCCCTGTAACAGGGAAAGCCGATTTCCCTGCAGGCATGGGCAGTCAGGTATTCCAGCCAAAAACCACTGTTCTGGAAGAATTCGCTAATCGCGTCGCTATAGACATAGATGATTAGAAAACCTTTTTTTTCGATTGCGTTCAAAACGACGTCGGATTTAAGCATCAGGCGGTATATCTGTTCGAAAGAATTCCGGAGCTGGCGGGTCAAGAGTTCCAAGGAAACGATCAGCGCCCGGTTCCGGAAACTGATCATGATTTTATTCTTGAGGATGTTTTCCAGAAAATTGAACCAAACCAATGGATAATTGATGATGAGTTGCAAAATGTTGTATAAGAAGTTTTCTTCCACCGGATCCAGGGCATTGAACATGAGGAGATACTCGTTATTCTCCTGCGCATCCATTTCCATCACCTATTTAATTTATATCAAAACCGAACTTGGCTTATACTGTCTTTTTACGAAAGGGGTTGTAATATTTCAGGGTGATGCGGAGGATGGCGAGGATGGGTGTGGCGAAAAGCAGGCCGAGGAGCCCGAAGAGGTTTCCGAACAGGAGGAGGAAGAAAATACCGATCAAAGGGTGGACCTTGATGCGCTTGCTGTTGATGCAGGGGGAGATGATGTTGTTTTCCACCTGCTGGACCAAATTGATTGCGAGTGCCACTGCCAGCGCCTTCCCCGGTGAAATGAGGAGGGCATAGAGGACGGGAAAAACTGCGCCGAGGTAGGGGCCGAGATAGGGGATGACATTGGTCACGGCGATGATGATGGCAAAGAAGAGCGCGAAGTCAAGCTCCATGAGCATGAAGATGGCGGTGCAGCCGAAAGTCATGATCAGCATGACGAGGAAGGTCCCCCGGACAAAGTCGGAAAGCGTCTGATGCAATTCCCCGAGATAGTTTTTCAAATGGATCTTATTTTTTTCTAGCAAATAATTCCTGAACCTACAAAGAATTTTTTCATAGTCAATTAAAAAATATATCGTCGTCATCGGAATCACGACCAAAAGTCCCGAATAAGCGATGAATTTATCCAATAATTTGTTCGGCAAATCCGTAAATTTTTTCAGCCTTTCTTCCAAAAAGAGATTGATGTTCTCAAAGGTCGGGCGATAATCGACCGGCAAAAAATCCAGCCTCTCCGCAAAATTGTCGACCATCGTCTCTATTTCTTTCATTATTTCAGGCAAATTCCTGAGAAGCACCTTCACTTCCCTGACGAGATGGGGTGTGATCAGATATATGAGCAGAGCCGAAAGCCCCAGGAAGAGACCGACAACCGCCAAAACCGCGACCACCCTTTTTTTCAGAAATCGCTGCGCGAAAACCACCACGGGCTGGAGGATGAAGGCAATTCCGAAGGAAAACACAAAGGGCAGAATTATTTTTAAAATAAATTTCCCGATGATGATGGCAAATGGAAGGGCAAGATAAGTTAGGTAGAGAATCAGAATCAGAAGGAGGATGAAGATCAGTTTTTTGATTCTCTCATTGATCATAATTTCACCTTTTTCAATAATATAATATGTGAAAAAAGGAGAAATAAACTTAAATTCAAAAGAAAAAAGCCCCGAATTCGGAGCTCGATGTTATCAACATCACTTACCGCTTTTTGTTTTTGTCTCCTTCTCATGTTCCGAAGATAATTTCAATACATCTCTAATGATATCCAATAATTTGTTGTCTTTCCTGTTATAAATGTACCTGAATTGAACAATCAGCACAGTGACCACCGTTGCGACCAAGGAAGAAAGAGAACTAAGAACAGGCAACAAAGAAATGTTATCATTATAGAAAATAGCTAAAAAGGATATTGCAATTATTGATAAAACGATTAACCAAATGATTATTACAAACATCTTGGTAAAACATACGCGATAATTGGTTACATATTTGTTTTCATCAATGAAAGCTTTATGAACGGATTTAGTAATTTCCCATGCCATTTCACCAAATTGAGGTACCCGTTCTTTGGTTCCGATGTCACTGTAATCGCTCGCTTCTGATATCGCTTTTTTCGCGTGTTTTTTTTTCTTCCGGTTTATTATGCTTTCCCTCTACCATGCTCATCCCCGTTTTTGTAATTAATTCTCTGGCTGTTTATGGTCTTGCGAATGGAGAATTCCCGCAATCCTAATTCTCATCGCTTGTGGAGACACCCCAAAAAACATTGCCATTTCTTCAACGCTGACACCAGATTTCATGAAACTCAAAACCTGATCCTCCGGCATCAAAATTTCAGCCGCGAATGAATTGGCCATTTGTTCAAGCTTAAATTTTTCAGGGTCACCATAAAATAATTCAAGATCTGAACGAAATACCATGTTTAAATTATCAATTTTACCAAGGTCTATATCACCGTTGAAGATGTGACCAAGCTCATGGGCAATGGTAAACCTCTGTCGGTAAGGAGGTTCGTCTGAATTGACAACAATGTAAACGCCGTCCTCCCTCACGAAGGTAAAACCTGATATACCGCCCTTCATTTTACTTAAATCCGCATTTTTTACAAAAATCTTTTTATTAAAATAATCACCAAGCGCTCTGGCAGCAAGATTCAAATCAACTCCGCAATTAGTAAAAACGTTCGGAAAGGTTTTATTAAACCTTTTCCCCAATTCTACTCCCTTCCTTACTTCCTCCTTAATTTCAGCCATACTCCCCTCCATTTTTTCACCTCCAATTCGGCATCATATTATTATATATGATTTCCAAATTAAAGGTAATTATAAAAACACCACATTTTCTCTACCCACCAAATTTTAACATGGCAAATAATTGTTGTCAAGCGGATTTTTCCTCATCATTTTGAAAAATATCAGTTATTTTTCCTATCTAAATGTAAAAAGAGCATTCAGACGGAACCGAATGCTCTTCTTTTTAAGTCTATCCAGAAAAACTTTATTTGTTCATCAGGTATTTCGCCGTGCGGATGAACTGGGCGGTGTAGCCCATTTCATTGTCATACCAGGCGATGATCTTTACAAGCTGTCTGCCATCGACTTCCATGACCTGGGTGCTGAGCCCGTCGACGATTGCGCCATATGTGCTGCCGATGATGTCGCTCGAGACGATCGGGTCTTCCGTATAGCCCAGGGTTTCGTTCGCGGCGGCTTTGAAAGCGGCGTTGATTTCTTCCGCAGTGACGTTCCTTCCCGGTTCAAAGACCAAATCGACCACGGAACCGGTGATCACGGGCACGCGGAGGGCGATGCCGTCAAGTTTGCCTTTCAGTTCCGGAAGCACCAAGCCGACTGCGGAAGCGGCGCCAGTCGTCGTCGGAACGATGTTCGCGGCGGCAGCGCGTGTGCGGCGGGATTTGATTCCGGCTTTGTGCGGCCCGTCAAGGGTGTTTTGGTCATTAGTATAAGCGTGGACCGTGGTCATGAAGCCTTTCACGATCCCGAAGTTTTTATGGAGAACCTTCGCAACCGGAGCAAGGCAGTTGGTTGTGCAGGAAGCCGCGGAAATGACGGTTTCCGAACCGTCCAAAATCTCATGGTTGACATTATAAACTACGGTCGGAACTCCTTCTCCTTTTGCGGGAGCGGAAATGATGACTTTCTTCGCGCCGGCTTCGATGTGGGCGCTAGCTTTTTCTTTATTCCTGAAAACGCCGGTGCATTCAAGAACGACGTCGACGCCGAGTTCACCCCAAGGCAGATTTCTCGGATCCTTTTCCGCAAACACCTTGATTTCCTTGCCGTCGACAACAATCGCATCCTCTTTCGCAAACACCGCGTCCTGCTTATAACCTTTTTGGGCGCTGTCGTATTTCAAAAGATAAGCCAAATCTGCGGCGCCGGTCAGGTCATTAACCGCAACCACTTCAAAATCTTCAGAACCGAACATCAGGCGAAAGGCCAGTCTTCCGATCCTGCCGAAACCATTGATTGCAACTTTTGCCATTCTGTATCCTCCTTAATAAAAGTTTAACTTTACTATTATATTATACCCTTATTTTTACAAATTTTCAATATGAAACAATTTTGAATACGTTTTTAATCGCATTTCTTTCCGAACAGTGGCGCAAGCTTCTTCAGGACTTGCAAGATCCGGTCAAATTCCGAGAAGGAAATCGTCTGCCGGGCGTCGCTCCAGGCGCTGTCGGGGTCAACCTGCACTTCCAAAAGCAAGCCGTCAGCCCCGGCGGCGACCGCAGCGAAGGAAAGGGAGGCAATCAAATCCCGTCTGCCGGCGGCATGGGAGGGATCGACCACGACCGGAAGCTCGGTGTGGTTCCTGGCGAGGACGATGCTGCTTAAATCCAGGGTGTTCCGCGTCTGGGGTTCGAATGTACGGATCCCCCGTTCGCAGAGAATCACTTCCCTGTTTCCGTATTTATGGAGGTATTCAGCGGCATGGAGCCATTCCTCGACCGTGCTTCCGAAACCCCGCTTCAGGAGCACGGGCCGCTTTGCCTTCCCCAAGGCCTTCAAAAGCTCAAAGTTTTGCATGTTCCGCGCCCCGACCTGGATGATGTCAAAGAGGTCGTTGTAGACGGGAAGATCCCGGCTGTCGACAATCTCCCCAACAACGTGGAGGGGGTATTTGGCTTTGAGTTCCCGGATGATTGCCAAGCCCTCCTCGCCCAGTCCCTGAAAAGAATGGGGCGAAGTCCGGGGTTTATAGGGCGCGGCTCGGAGGAAAAACACTTTCCGGAGAATGAGTTCCTCCGCAATTTCTTCCATCTGTTCCCGGCTTTCAATTGCGCAGGGACCGGCAATGACAATGAAATCTTTCCTGAAAGTGTGGTTTCCGATTCTGATGTTTCCGCTGCTCTCACTGATCAGCATGACTCACCACCAAATGCTCGAGCGCTTCGCGATAGGAAAGAAAGCCCTTGCCCATGAAAACCGCGTCGCAGACTTCGCGGATGACCGAAACCTTCCGAAAATTCTCCCGGCTTTCCAAATCGGAAAGATGCACCTCAACCACGGGCAAATCCACGGCTTTGATCGCGTCGCGGATGGCATAGGAATAATGCGTGTAAGCTCCGGGATTGAGGATGATTCCGGAAAATTTGCGACGATAGGCTTCGTGGATTTTGTCAATGATTGCGCCTTCGTGGTTGGTTTGGAAAACATCGATTCTCACTCCGAGTTTCTTCGCCTCCGCATGCAAAAATTTCTCCAAATCATCATGGGTCGCTTCGCCATAGATTTCTTTTTCGCGGATCCCCAAGAGATTTAAATTTGGGCCGTTAATTACCAAAATATTCATAGATTTTCTCCGTTATTTCCTTAATTTCCGTACCTGTTTTGACCGTGATATCGGCATGGCGCCTGTATAAATTGATTCTCTCCCGGTACGTCCGAACCAAATCCTCTTCGCTCTGAATCAGGGGCCGGGTACCGTCAAGCCTTGCGAGCAATTCGTCCAGGGAAGCATCCAGAAAGACGAGCACGCCGTTCCCTTGGAGGTGGGCGATGGCTTCCGGATTGAGGACGATGCCCCCGCCGCAGGCGATTACCTGATTCCAACCCTTGGCATGTCGGATCGTTTCCTCCGCTTCCTCCTTTCGGAATGCTTCCACATCCGGATAGAGGCTTCCCAAATCCCTGCCCCTGGCCTCGAGTCTTTGGTCGATGTCCACAAATTCCTTCCCGAGGACTTCGCTCAATGCTTTCCCGAGGGTGCTTTTTCCGGAATGGGGCATGCCGATCAGCACGATGTTCGCGCGGTGGAGCCGCATTTCCCTGTATACTTCCGAAATGCTTATTTCCGGACTGAACCCGAAACGGGCGAGGTTCCGGGCCGCTTGCGCAACAAGCATATAGAGCCCGTCCGCGGTTTTTGCTCCGCAGCTTTTCGCTTCGCGGAGCAGGGGCGTCAGGGCGGGGTTGTAGTTTAAGTCGATCGCGCCTTCCAGATTCCGAAAATCCTGCAGGGGGAAGAGGGGTTCCAGGGCATTTTCGGGATAGTTACCGTAGGGGGTCGCGTTCACGACAAATTCAAAATCCGAAAATTTACGGTATTCCCCGAGTTTTGCTTCGTCGGCGGATTTTGTGTTCCTGGCGATGATCTGGACTGCGGCGGCCCCCCTCTCTTTCAATGAATGGAAGACGGTGCGCGCGGAGGCTCCGTTCCCGATGACGAGGAATTTCTTCCCCTGCGGCACAATTCCATAATGATCCAAGAGCGCGAGAAAACCGTGATAATCGGTGTTGTCTCCGAAAAAGCCTTCTCCTGCCCGCACCATCAGATTCACGGTCCCCGTCTTCCGGGCTTCCTCGCTCAGTTGCGTGCAGGCAAGATAGGCGCTCCTTTTATGGGGATTGGTGACATTGATCGCTCTGAAATCCTTCCCAAGGACCTCCCGGAAATCATCGGTTTCGAATAGACCGTAATTGCTTAACCCGAAAATTTCGTAGACAAGGGGGGAAAAGGAATGAGCCAAATTCTTTCCCGTGAGAAAATATGCAAATTTCTGGATTTCCCTGCTTTTCTGTAATATCAAGCGATATATTTCCCGGATTTCTTCTCCGAACCTTCCGGATATCCTCCCGAGGATTGCTGTTTCCCGCAGCCCGTCTTTGACGGGAAGGCCTTTTTGGAATTTTTGGGTGCCTATTTTTTTTGATAGGGTAAATCTTTCTTCCAGAAGTTCTTGGATTTTTCCATCGACCCGATCGATTTTCTTTCTATATTCGTCCCTGCTCATAGTATCAAATCCAATGCGGCGAAGTTTGCGAGGGCGTTTTGCACGTGCAGGGCTTTGATCGCAAAGATCGCATCGTGCCGCCCAGCAAAACTTGCCACTTTGTTTTCCTTCTTTATGAAATCAACCGTGCGCTGCGGCAGCGCGATTGTGGGCGTGGGTTTGTAAGCGACGCGGAAATTGACGGCACTTCCGTTGGTGATTCCGCCGTTGATGCCGCCGGAATGGTTGGATAGATGGCGGAGCAGCCCCTCCTCGTATTGCATCTGGTCGTTGGCCTGGCTCCCGAACAGTTTCGTAATTCCGAAACCGGCGCCGAACTCAATGCCCTTCGCGCCGGGGATTCCGAAAACGAGCCGGGAAAGCTGGGCTTCGACGCTGCCGAACAGTGGATTTCCGAGCCCGGCGGGGAGCCCCACGATCCAAGTCTCCACGACGCCCCCGAGGCTGTCGCCCCGTTTTCCGGTCTCCTCAATCAAGCGCAGCATCTCTTCGCGCTTGCTTAAAACGGGGAAATCTTCCTCCCGGAGTCGCTCCAAATCAACAATGTCGGGAATTGCCTCGTCTTCAATCCCATGGACGGATTTCATCCGCGAAGAAGCAAAAATCCCCTTCTCCCGCAGGAGGTGTTCCGCGATTGCCCCGAGAATGACGTAAGTGACGGTGCTTCGCCCGGAAGCAATCCCGCCCCCGCGGTAATCCTCATGCCCGCCGAAGCGCACGTGCTGCGTGTAATCGGCATGGGAAGGGCGGGCAAGGCCCCGGATTTCCTCATAATCCTCGCTCCTTCTGTCGGAATTCTTCACGAGGACAGTGAGCGGCGCGCCCGTGGTCTTTCCCCGGAAAATTCCGGAAATGAAGCGCCACTCGTCCTTTTCGAAGCGCTTGGAAGTGAGATGCATGAGCCCCCTTCTCTGGCGCAGGCGCTTCTCAATCAGGTCCTGATCCAGCGCCACGCCTGCGGGAAAACCGGCAACCGTGAGCCCGACATAATCCTCGTGGGAAGCGCCGAAAACCGTTATCCGCATTTTGTTTCCGAAACTGTTCATAACAACCTCTGCAAATAAGCGTCAAAATCCGTTTCCAGAAGCTCCGTCATCCCAATATCCTTCAGAACCGGAAGCCGGATCTTTCCCTGCCGGATTTTTTTGTCCTGGCGGATGTAGGCCGCCAGTTCGCGTTTATCAAACCGAAATTCGGGGAAGGAGTATTTTTCCAACAACTCCCTGATTTTTTCCTTGATTGATTGCTCCTCGGTCTCGTGGAGCAGACCCAGCGCCACCGCCTCCCCGTGGCGCAGGCGGAAACCCGAAAGGCTCTCCAGGGCATGGCCGAGCGTGTGCCCGTAATTGAGCAGGGCGCGCGCGCCTTCCTCAAATTCGTCCTGGGCGGTGATTTCCGCTTTGATGCTCAGGCATTCAAAGATGTCGTTTTCATCGAAACCATCCCTGAGCCTCGCAAAAAGGGAAGGCGAAAAGCAGAGCCCGCATTTGAGGACTTCTCCGAGCCCGCTCCTGAATTCCTCGGGGGGGAGTGTTTTCAGAAACAGCGGATCGGCCGCCACAAGCTCTGGTTGATAAATTGTTCCGATCTGATTTTTGAATGTTTTCTCGCCGGAAGCGAAATTGACCCCGTTCTTCCCGCCAAGGGCGCTGTCCGCCTGGGCAAGCAGGGTCGTGGGGACGGAGATGAAACCCATCCCCCTTTTATAGACGGAGGCGACGAAGCCCCCTAAATCCGTGATCATCCCGCCGCCGCAGGCGACGAGGCAGTCATCCTTGGTGAAGCCCTCCTCCAACAAAAATGAGACCAAGGACGAGGCCGCATCCAAAGTCTTGCTTCCCTCACCCGGGGGCAGGACCTTCACGAACCGCGAAATTTTCTTAAATTTATCCCCATGGAGCCTGGCGACATTTTCATCCGTGAGCACGAGGTATTTTCTTCCTTCGGGAAAAAGGGAGTTCGTAAAAACACCCCTTCCGAATACCAGGCGCACGGTTTTTGTTTTGTATTCAATCTTCAGTTCTTTCATAGAAATTCAACTCTCCCTCCGAGAGAAAGGAAGGTTTTAAAAAAGTCGGGATAGCTTTTAGACACCCCTTCCGCGGACCTGATTGCGAAGGGTTCCTTGATTTTTCCCGAAAGGATCGCAAAAGCCATGATCAGGCGGTGATCCCCGGCGGCATCGATCTCAACCCCTCCGGCAAGCATTTCCTTCCCGACAATCACCGCTTCTTCAGTCAAAAGCTTGATATCCGCTCCGAGCATCCCCAGACCCCGCGCCGTCATTTCCGCCCGGTCGCTTTCCTTATATTTCAGTTTTTTCAAACCCGAAATCCGCGTCACTCCGGGGCGCACGGAAGCGAGCGCCGCCAGAACCGGAAAAAGGTCGGGCGTCCGGGAAACATCGATTTCGGCAGCGAGGGGTTTGGGAGCCCCGCAGGAAAAATACCCGTTTTCATATTTGTGGGGAACTCCCATGGCAGAAAGATGCGCGAAAAGCTGGGAATCGGGCTGCTGGGAAGCGGGATTCAAGCCTCCCACCCGCAAGTCGGATGAAAAACTGCCGGCAACCAGCCAATTCGCGGCGGCCGAATAATCACCTTCGACCCGATATTCCGCTGGCAGGTAATGGTTTTCCGCCCGCAGACTCCCGTTCCGAAACCGGAAATTGATTCCGAATGCCTGCGCGACCTCCAGGGTGAGCGCGGGATAGCTTCCGGCAAGGGGGTAGGAGGTTCTGATTTCGCTCCCGGGCAAAAATGGCAGGGCGAAAATCAACCCAGAAAGCCATTGCGTGGTGACGACGGGTTCGATGCTTATGCTCCCCCCTTGGAGCCTGCCTTCCAGAATCACTTTTCCGTCCCGAAAGCTGATGTTTAAGCCCGCAAGCTGCTCCAAATCCGGAGAAGCAAGCCTTTCCAGCATCCGGGGAGTGGTCTTGATTTCAAGCCTTTCCACAAACCCCTTGAGGGGCGGAACCAGCATCCGCAGGGTGCTTCCGGAAGCGGGGATTTCCAAGGATAAAAGATCCCTCCGCTCGGGCTTTCTTCCCCGGACGATGATTCTATCCGGATATATTTCAAAGCCCGCGCCGAGTTTTTCCAGGGCGCGGATCGTCTCTCGGGTGTCGTCGCAGAACAGGGGATTGTAAATGAGGGATTTTCCAGGAGCAAAAGCAGACGCAAGCAGAGCCCGGTGCGTGTGGCTTTTCGAGGGAGGGGCGCTCACCTCTCCCCGCAGTTTTGAGGGATGGATCTTCGCTATCATGGTTCCACCTTTTTTTATTTAGTATACTACAAAAAACGGCAAAAATAAAGGCGGATAAAAAAAGACGGGCTGACCCGTCTAATCCCTGTTCCTCACTCCGAGAATGAAGAGCAAACGCAAGAGCTCGATGTAGAGCCAGAGCAATGTGTAAACCAAGCCGAAGGACACATGCCATTCGAGCGTCTTCGGCGCGCCCCCCTCCACGATCTGATAAACTCTTTGCATGTCAAAGAAGAGATAGAGGGTGGCGAGGAAAGTCGAAACCAACGATATCGGCAGAATCAGGGTGTTGAAAAGCCCGCCGCCGAAAATCAGGTCAATGATTCTGATCAGGATAATGCTCGCAATCGTCGAAATTCCGAAAATCATCAAAAATCGCATGAATCTGCCGTTGACCTTGACGATTCTGGTCAAAAAGAGCGTTGCCGTGACCGCAAGGACCATGACCACCGACAGGAGCGCAGTCATGACGATTCCCGGCGCTTCAATTTCGAAGGCCAGAGAAACGACGCCGATCAGGGAACCCTGCCCAAGGCAGTAGAGCGACCCGAAGATTTTGGTCATGCCCGGGAACAGGAGCCCCAAGAAACCAAAGAGGAAGGTGGTCAGAATTGACGCCACCAAAGCGCCGACAAAGAGCCCGGGGTTGTACTGCATCAGCCAAAGACCGCCGAAAGCACCGATGAAAACCAGGGCGAGGAAAAACAGCGTTTTTCTTGCCACGCCTCCGTAAGTCGCGGCTTCGTACTCTCCGGCATAGCTCCGATATTCGTCGCTATTCAATATCCTGTTATAAACAGGGTTGTTGCTTCTTAAACGCATAAAACCCACATCCTTTCATTCTATATTATATCATAAAAACAAAAATATTTACAGTCAAATTATATTAATCTTTTCTTAAACGAAGATTAAAACAATTCGATTTGATCATCGTCCGGCAGCCCGTCCAAAGCGCCGATTTCGTTCAATCTTTCGAAAACCGTCGTGTTCACCTTCGTTCTCCGTAAAATATCCTTTTTGGAAGTGAAAATCTGCTCGGCGCGCGCGTCCGTGATTGATTTGGCCGTCGCATCGCCCAAGGAATCCATCGTCCTGAAGGAAAGGATCAAGTCGTTTCCTTCGATCAAAAAGTCGCGCCAATGGGATTTGAAAATGTTAATCTGTTTGAAACCGTAACCGCGCGCGGTCATTTCCAAAGCCAGGAGCAGGGTGTTGTAGAGTTCCTGTTCCTTATTGGAAGCTTGTTTTTTCTCAATCTTTTCTGCCAATTCCTTGACCCTGATGTTGATGGCCTGATAGCCCTTGACCATGTTGATGATGTCAAAGGCGGAGGCGCGCCTGGAGAAATAGGCAGCGTAGTAATAGAGGGGGCGGTGCACTTTGAACCAGGCGATTCTCAGGGCCATGATCACGTAGGCCGCGGCATGGGCTTTCGGGAACATGTATTTGATAAGTTTGCAGGAGTCGATGTACCAATGGGGAACGCCGTGCTCCAGCATCAGCTTTTCCTGTTCGGGGGAGAGCCCCTTGCCTTTCCGGACGCTCTCCATGATCTTGAAAGCATCGGCGGAAGCGAGGCCCTTGCCGATCAAATAAACCATGATGTCGTCCCGGCAGCCGATCAAATCCTCGAAGGGAATCGGCCCGACCCCTTCTTTCAAACCGAGCATGTATTCGCGGGCATTGCCGTTCCAGACATCGGTGCCGTGGCTCAGCCCGGAAACCTTGATCAATTCGTTCACGGTTTTCGGCCGGATTTCCCTGAGCATGTCCTTGGAAAGCGTCGTTCCGAATTCCGGAATCCCCGTCGTGCCCACGACTTCGTGGACCTGGGCGGCATCGACTCCGAGGCTGCTCACGCCGGAAAAGATCGCAAGCACTTCGGGATCCGCCAGGGGGATTTCCTCAACCGTCCTGAACGGGAATTTTTCCGGTTCCCTTTCCACATAATCCATCAGCTGTCTGATCATCGTCGGATCGTCATGGCCCAGGAGATCCAGTTTCAAGAGATTGTCTTCGAATTTATGATAGTCATAATGCGTGGTCCGCCAGGGCGCGGAAGTGTCGTCCGCAGGATACTGGACGGGGATGATGTCCGTGTATTCGATTTCTTTGGGAATGACGACGATCCCGCCCGGATGCTGGCCGGTCGAACGCTTCACGCCGGTGATTTTGTCCGCCAGGCGCCCGATTTCGCAGTTCCGGGCCTCGATGCCCTTTCTTTCCAAATACCCTTTCACATATCCGAAAGCGGATTTGTCGGCGATTGTGGAAATGGTGCCGGCGCGGAAGGCATTGTCCTCTCCGAAGAGCTCCCGGCAGAACTCATGGGCGCGGCTCTGGTATTCCCCGGAAAAATTGAGATCGATGTCGGGGATTTTTTCGCCTTCGAAGCCGAGGAAGGTTTCGAAAGGAATGTCGACCCCGTCCGCTTTCATTTCTGTTCCGCAGTGCGGGCAATTCCGTATGGGAAGGTCAAAGCCGGTTCCCGTCTTTCTCAAAACATCCTCAAAAGCTGAGGCGACGTGATCCTGAGGATATCGGAGCTTTTCTTCTTCCGTAAGTTTGAAAGCAGCAAAATGGCATTCCGGGCAGTAATAGTGGGGCGGGAGTGAGTTCACTTCCGTGATTCCCATCAGGAAAGCCACCAAACTCGAGCCGACGGAGCCGCGGCTGCCGACGACATAGCCCGCGTTCCGGGAATGTTCGACCAGGAGATGGGAAATGTAGTAAATCGAGGCATAGTTGTTGCCGATGATGGATTTCAGTTCCTTTTCGATGCGGTCGGTGATGAACGCCGGCAATTCCTGCCCGTAGATTTCCCGGGCCCGCCTGTATGTCAGGTCAATAACGGCCTGCCTGAAGGAAGGCACGCCCCTTTCCTTCAGGAAATCGTCGCTCGGGGCAAAGAGCCCTTCCGGAAAGAGGGAGAAACGCTCAATTAGTCCCGCGATCTTGTTTGAATTGGTGACCACAACCTCTTCCGCCAGTTCCTTACCCAAAAAGGCGAATTCCGCAAGCATCTCCTCGGTGGACATGTAATGCTGGGGAGCGATGTGCTTGTGATTGTATAAGGGATGGACGCCGCCGCCGACCTGGGGAGCGTTGATGAAGATTTCCCTGAGTTTCAGGTCCTCTTTGTCCAGGACGTGGACGTCGCCGGTCGCGACGACGAGTTTGTTTAATTCTTTGCCTGCGCGGATGATTTTTTTCAGCGTGTCCTTGATAATTTCCGTAGCCACTTCGGGATCATCCTCAAAAAGATGGAGGTAGTGGCCGACCGGTTGGATTTCCAGATAATCATAGAAACCGGCCACTTCCAGAAGCTTTTCATAGCTGTCCCGGTAAGCGGCATCAAAAACGGCGCCGTCCGCGCAGGCAGACCCGATTAGGAGCCCCTCCCGGTGTTCGTTCAAAAATTTCTTTAAAATCCGCGGTTCTTTATGGAAATGGACGGTGTGGGAGGCAGAGATGATTTTGTTTAAGTTTTTGATGCCCGTCCTGTTTTTCGCAAGCAGCACCACATGGGTCGGGTGGGCGTGGATGAAGGCTTCCTCGTCCTTGATTAGGGAATTGATTTCGGAGTAATTGCGGATGCCGGCTTCCAAGAAATCGGAAAGCATCCGCATGAAGACCTCGGCGGTCGCCTTCGCGTCATAAATGGCGCGGTGGTGCTGAGCAAGTTCGACGTCGAAATACTTGGTGAGAGCCTTCAGATTGAAGCTTTTCAGCTTGTCTCCGTACCTGACCCTCGCAAGCTGCAGCGTGTCGATGGAGGGTAGGGGCCCTTCATAGAGCCCGGCGTCCTTTAGATTCCTGTAAAGGTGGGAGTTGTCGAAGGAGGCGTTTTGGGCGACAAGAATCGCTCCTTCGATGAATTTATGGAAATCATGGATCGCTTCCTCGATCGGGGGCGCATTCCGCACGTCGTCATTGGTGATGCCCGTGAGTTCCGTGATGTAATGCGGAATTTCCCGTTTCGGTTTCACATAAGTCGAGAACTCTTCCGAAAACACACCGTTTTTCAGTTTCACGGCGGCGATTTCGATGATCTCATCGTAATTGCTGGAAAGCCCGGTCGTTTCCAAATCGTAGACGACAAAAGTCGCATCTTTCAGATCGATGTCCGCTTCCGACAGAGCGATTTTAAAGCCGTCCTCATCGACCAAGGCGCCCTCGACCCCAAAGATCGGTTTCAGATCGTATTTTGCGGTGAGATTGTATAAATCCGGCAGCGCCTGGAGATTGTAATGGTCGGTCACGGCAAGCGCCCCATGGCCGTAATCAAGGGCCGTCTGCACGTATTCCGCAACGTCCATAACCCCGTCCATCGCCGACATCTTCGTGTGCGCATGGAGTTCGACGCGCTTCACCGGGGCATTGTCACTTTTCTTTTTGACCGGTGTCGGCCCGAGACCGAGGATGTCCCTGATTTTCAATACCAAATCCCGGGAATACCTGTCGTATTCCAGGTAGCCGAAAACGCGGACCCTGTTGCCTTCGATGCAGTGTTTCTGGAAAAACTCTTCGTCCAAATAATTATAGCCGTTGATGAAAGTTTTGATGATGATTGAATCTGTGCCGTCGTAAACCGTCGCTTCATAAATCTTGTATTCGCGTACTTTCTTGATTTCTGCGCGGACGACGTCGCCCTGGATGACGAAATCCTTCTTTCCGAATTTCTGCTGGTATTCAATCATCTCCGGTTCCGAAGCCGGAACTTTATTCAAAGGCGTGACCTCGCCGTTAATCTCCGCCGAAGCCCGGCGCCGTTTATAAACTTTCTGCTTTTCTTCCCGCTCTTCTTTTTCCATGCGCTTTTGCTCTACGAGAGCGCGTTCCCTGCTTTCCTTCAGGGTTTCTTCGATGACCGTTTCGATTGGTGTTTCAAAAGCGCTGATCTTCACCTCAAATTGAACGAAATCCCCGATTTGAAGTTCCGAAAACATATCCTGCACTTTTTCAAGCAGCCTGACCACGATTTCTTTTTCTTTGTCATCGGCGACATAGACCGTGACCTTGTTTTCGGAAAAGGAGGTTGTAAAAGCGTTGAGGGCGGAATAGCGGGGCATTTCCTTAGCGGCCTCCGCCAGCACCCTGCGGTAATATTCTTCGAGGAGCGCATCGGAAAGCATGCCTTCCTGATACCTGATCTTTACAATCACCTCGACTTCGCCGTCAAGCCCGTACTTTTTCTCCAAGGCCTGCAGAAAGCGAAAATAGGCTTCGGGCGACAGAACCTTCCGGAAAACGAAACGGAATTTCCAAAGCCGGTAATCGCCCCTGATGCGCAGTTCTTCGATCATCCCCTCCCGATAATCAGCCGCTTCTAAATTCAGTTGTTTGATGAGCTGTAAAAATCTTTCTCTATTATCCATCGCATCTTTCCTCTTCCTGTATTTTATCACATCTTCCGGCATTTTTCTACATCTTTCCTACCTGCGATGAACGATCCTTCCCCCCACGACCGTGAGTTCCGCTTTCAATTCCGAGATCTCCTTTTCCGGAACCGAAAAATAATCCTTGCACAGAACAACGAAATCCCCGTACTGACCGGGGGCGATTCTTCCTTTCCTGCTTTCCTCAAAGGTGAGATAGGCGGAATTTTCGGTATAGCACTTTAGCGCCTCTTCCCGAGTGACTCTTTCTTCCGGATGCAGAACCTCACCCTGCTCGTTTTCCTGGGTCAGGGCCGCTTGCAGTCCCCGGAAGGGATTGATTTCTCCATAGGGCGCATCGCTTCCGAAAGCGGACACGGTCGCTTCGCTAATGCTTTTGAAACAATAACTTGTCTTTAGGAGATGCTTGCTCAGTTTCCGTTTCGCTATTTCCATGTCCTCCGCGATGAATATTGGTTGGAGCGCGGCGGGGACCTGCAATTCCCGCAAGCAAGCAAGCAAATCCGGACGCAGGACCTGAAGATGGATCAGAAAATGGCGGAGCCGGTTCTGTTTTTGCTTTCTTAGGGCGGAAAGAAAGAGCGCGCTCGCGGCGTCGCCGATTGCATGCGCTCCGACCTGAAGCCCCTTCTCTTCCGCAAAACCCAGCAACTCCTCAAGAAGCCCTTCCCCCAGGGTTTGGATTCCCCAATTGCCCGACGTATAGGGTTCAGAGAGGAGCGCGGTCTCCCCGCCCAGGGAACCGTCCAGAAAGAGTTTCAGGGGCCCGAGCCTAAAAAATGGCGAAGCCCTGCGTTCCTCCAAAAAGGCTGCAATTTTTTCCTTTTCCGTGAAAGCAAACTGCAGGCTGACCCTGGCAGAAAGTTCCCCCTCTTCCTCAAGCTCCCTGTATGCTTCCAGAATCCTCAGTCCCGTTTCCAAATCATCCTTGACATCGTTCGTGCCCACGGAAGTGATACCGTAGGCATTGAGCCGGGAAAGCGCGTTTTTTATTCTTTCCTTGAGCCGGAGTTTGCTTTCCTGGGGTTTCAGACCTTCAAGGAGGGAAAGGGCGTTTTCTTTCAAAATCCCGTTTTCAATGTCGATGCCTTCGGACTCCGGTAAAAGCGCAAGCGCCCTTCCGTTCACCGCGGCGACATGCCCGCAGCTCCTGTAAGCCACAATCGGAATCTCTGTGGAGATCAAGTCCAAATCAAAGCGGGAAAGCGGGCGCGGAAAGGAACCGTCGTCATAGCCGTACATGACGAGGCTATTTTGCCCGAGCGCTTCCCGGCCGCGGCGAATGATTTCCTCCTTGGTTTTCGCATCCCGCAAATTCACGCTTTCCAAAAAGCGGGAATAACTCAAGACATGGAGATGGGAATCGTTGAACCCCGGCACGACGGTTTTCTTTTCCAGATCGATGATTTCCGCCCCGGGGTGCAACCTCAGCAAATCGACGCTCCTTCCGACCGTCCTGATGATTCCCCCTTCCACATACACCGCTTCCCGGAATCCCTTATCCGTAAAGAATCTTCCGTTTACAAAAAGCATGGGTTTCACCTCAAAACTGAGCATATTATAGCACACCCACCCCCTTTTGCATAGAAAAAAACCCTCTCGCGAGAGAGGGTGGACAGTTTATATTTCTTGCTCGTGCCCGGGAGCAAATCGGAAGTTTTTATTTAAAGGCCTGACTTCCAAAGCCTGCCGGCAATTATATTATACCCGGAAAATCCTTTTTCATGCATCAAAAAGACCCTCCTCGTTAGAAGAGGGCCCTTGGCATTATTTATTTGACGCTCTCGCCAAAAGAGCAGGGAGAAAGTTTTTATTGGGAAAACTTCCGAAACCCGTTTTTATTTTTCCCAAAAAGCTTGCGTTTATGCATGAAAAATGCGGCCGTTTTGTTTTCTTGCTCCGGCCGCGAAAGCAAAGCATAAGGTTTTGGGAACCTTACGACCCTTGTCATATGACGTTATTATTTTATTCTGATTCCGAAAATTTATGCAAGATTTTTCAAAATCTCAAGCACTTCTTTGATTTGCTGCATCGCATAATCCATATGCTCCTTGGTGTGGGTGGCGGTGTAGGAAGTTCTGAGCAGGCATTGGCCCGGAGGAGTCGCGGGCGGAATGACGGGGTTCACGTAGACGCCGCGCTCAAGGAGTAGTTTGCAGGCGATGAAGGTCTTTTCCTCCTCATAGGTGTAAATCGGAATAATCGGCGTTTCGCTTTCGATGATGTCCACGCCCAGTTTTTTCAGGCCTTCGCGCATGTAATTGCTGATGTCGCGGAGAGCTTGGATTCTTTCCGGCTCGCGCTTGATGATTCTCAAAGCGGCGCGCGCGCATTCGACGTTCGCGGGCGAGATCGAAGCGCTGAAAATGAAGGGCCTGGAGACATGTTTCACATAATCGACCACTTCTTTGCTGGCTGCCATGAAGCCGCCCAGTGAGGCGAGCGATTTTGAGAAAGTTCCCATGATGATGTCGACCTCATCCTCAAGGCCGAAATGTTCGGCCGTGCCCCGGCCATGTTCGCCCAAAACGCCGAAGCCGTGCGCGTCGTCGACCATCACCCGCGCCCCGTATTTCTTCGCCAGCCTCACAATTTCCGGAAGATTGGCGATGTCGCCGGTCATGCTGAAGGCGCCGTCGGTGACGATGAGGATGCCCTTGTCTTCAGGAATTGATTTTAAGGTGTTTTCCAAATCCTCCATGTCGTTGTGGTTGTAGCGCAGGAATTTCGCATAGGAAAGCCGGCAGCCGTCATAGATGCTCGCGTGGTTTTCCCTGTCGCCGACGATGACGTCATTCCTTCCTGCAATCGCGGAAAGAATGCCGAGGTTGCTCTGGAAACCGGTGCTGAAGGTCATAACGTCTTCTTTTCCCAAGAATTCCGCTAGCTCGCTTTCCAGAGCCAAATGAATGTCGAGCGTGCCGTTCAAAAACCTTGAGCCGGAACAGCCCGAACCATATTTTTTGATCGCAGCCACCCCGGCCTCGATCACCTCAGGATGCGAAGTGAGCCCCAAATAATTGTTGGACCCGATCATGATCGTCTCCCGGTTGTTCATCCTGACGACCGTATCCTGTCCCGTTTCCAAAGCATGGAAGTAAGGATAGATCTCTTTTTCGCGGACTTCCCGCAGCATTTCCATCATTGAGGAGCATTTTTTGAATATGTCCATGATTTCCCTCCCACCAAACGAATTTCTTCAATTATAACACCAAAAACAGCAAAATGAAAGTAAAATCGGCATTTTAAATGCCGATGTTAATAATTCATTCAACATAAATTTCTACAATGTCGCCGTCCGCCGTCTTTACATCCACGATTTTCCCGACCATCCCGTGTTCGATGGAACTGATGATGAGCTCGGGATCGATCCCCTCAAGCATGTTTGTTTTTCCGATGTTCACTGATTTGGTAAGCAAATCCTGGGCGCCTCCGATTTTAATCGCCGCCTTGATTAATGAGAGCGGCAGATTCACGTCGACTCTGTCCCCGTCTTCGGTCGCAACCTTGATTCGCAGGAACTTGCCGGCCTGGCTCTTCACGACTTCTCCCATCACCGCTTCATTCGTCCCCTCGCCGTCCGCCACGACCACCTTTTGTTTGTCCAAGGTATCGAGCAATTCCTTGGCCTCTTCTACGGTGATCGTTCCTTCCGATAGCATTTCCAAAATTTTCATTCTTTCCTCCATCATGCATCCTCCCTTTTTTTGTATTTCTCTTTGATTTTTTCAGCTGCAAGTTTAAGTTTTTCTTCCGCCCGGTCCAGAGCCTCGCTCAGCATTTCCAGGCTCCTTTCCGTCTTTTTCCGCAACTCCAGCCTTTCGATTTCCTTTTGCAGTTTTTCCTTAGCCTTCCTGATGCTTTCTTTGGTTTTTTTCAGCCCGTCCTTCAGTTTTTCCCCGAAATCACCGCTTTCTCCTTCCCCCGGTTCCTGGAGGATGTCAAGCAAAACATCCGCTTCCTCAACGCTGATCGTCCCCTCAACGAGCATTTCCAAAACCTTTTTTCTTTCCTCTTTCATGTCCTCCTCCTATTTCAAAGCCTTGAGAAGAGCGTTTGCTTCCTCAAAACTGATTTCCTTCCTTGCCAGTTTCTCCAGTATTTCGTTCCTTTGCTGGCTGCCTCTGTCCTCTTCGACGTCCAAACCCAAAGCGAGCAGGACCTCGTTGAGCATTTTTTTCACAGTCGGATAAGAAATGTTCATTTCTTTTTCGATTGCTTTGATGCTGCCTTGGTTTTTAAGAAAAGTCAGCACAAATTCCATTTGTTCGCGGGTGAGGGCATGAAATTTGTGTAAGTAGAAATTGCCGCTGATTTCGATCTCACAGTTATGGCAATGCAGGCGTGTGATGGCAAGATCATGCCCGCAAACCGGACATTTTGAAATCACTTCTTTTTTCAGAATTGACGCTCCTTTCAAAATATTTTCAATAAAATTTTTGCATCGTTCGTTTTTACGCGGATTTCCGTTCCTTTTCCGGCCTTAAGCAATTGATCATAAAGGTCGGGATCAAGCCCCTCTTCCTTCAATATCAGCCTGGCGATTGGTTTCAGGAAAACAAACGGAAAAGGAAACAGAAACAAAAGGTTGATGAAAAACGAAAGCAGTTTTTCGTCTTTAATTTTCAGTCGCAGAAGCAAAAACCTGGCTTTTCGGGGAGGCGGTCCGTAAAGACGTTCGAAAGCTTTCTCCGGAGTCAGCTTTTTGTCTTTAACTTTCCTTAAAATTTCCATTTTTCCAACCACCCCTTAATATTATATGTTCTTTAATTAATTTTGTCAAGTATGAAATTAATTTTTTTAATATTTTTTATAATATTATTGATAAAAAAAGGGACTAGGTCTCTAATCCCTGATGATGATTCTTCCCGTCGTGCCGACGACGGTTGCTCCTGCCGGAACATCCCTGGTCACCACCGCGTTTGCGCCAATCTTCGCATTGTCTCCGATGCTGATGTTTCCCAAAACTTTGGCTCCGGCGCCGATCATGACATTGTTTCCGACCGTCGGATGGCGTTTGCAGTGCTCCTTGCCGGTTCCTCCCAAGGTCGCGCCATGGTACATCGTGCAGTCGTCGCCGATGACCGCCGTTTCCCCGATCACCACGCCCATGCCGTGGTCGATGAAGAGTCTTTTCCCGATATTGGCGGCGGGATGAATTTCGATGCCGTGGACCATACGCACGAAATACATGATGCACTCAGCAAGCAGCTTCAGTTTTATTTTATAGAGAAAATGGGCGATGCGATACCAGAAAATCGCCTTCACTCCGGGATAGAACAAAATGATCTGCAAATAGCTCCGCGCCGCCGGATCTCTTTCTTTGACTGAACGCAAAAATGAAAACATGGCACTCACTCCGTTTTTTATATTATATGCATTTCCTAAACGCACGTTAATAATTATATACCATTTTCATTATCTTTTCCGTCATAATGATAAGAAAAGCTCCCATATGGGAGCTT
>LFRY01000089.1:4603-12324 GCA_001512995.1 Acholeplasmatales bacterium DTU067 | reverse complement strand
TGGAAATGGCCAAGGGAAGGGAGCAGGCTGCCATCTTCCTGATGCTGCTTTTGCCCAGTTTTCCGGACGACATTCTTTGCATCATCGCAGGCATCACGCCGATGAGTTACCGTTTTTTCCTGGTCTCCCTCCTGCTGACACGGACGCTGCCGACGGTGGTAATGGTTTATTTCGCCGACAAGATTCCGACATTGGAATGGTGGGGCATTCTCGTCGTAATCGTCTACATCGCGCTGTTCTTCATCTTCAGCCGCATCATGCTGAAAAAATGGGACAAGATCTACGGGTTTTTCGATAAAATCAAATCAAAATTCACCAAGAAATCCAAAGAAAAATAAAAAAGTGTCAAAATGACACTTCCGCCCGAGCAAAGACTCGGGTTTTTATATTACTTTTTTTACATTCAAATAAGCATTCACCAGGAGCCAAGTCGGTCGGTAATAGCTCAACAGGGTCCAAAAACTCAAGCCTCTGAGGCCGTATTCCCTCATCAGAAAGATTCTCGCTCTGACGCTCCGCGGATCCTCAAAATGGACTTCCCGGTCCCTTCCGTCTTTCCGGTAACGGAAAAAGGGCGATGACGCTTCCTGATCGAATTCGATACTGACCAAATGCTGTTTCGCGAGCTCAATCGCCTCATAATTGGTCAGCAGAACTGCAGGCTCTTCTTCGATTTTCGGAACATTGAAATCGTAGCCGTAATTCGGCACCCCAAGCAAAATCTTCTCCGGAGGTATTTCCGTCACCGCATAACTGATCACCTCTTCAACTTTGTTTAAGGGGGCAACCGGCATTGCCTCGCTCCAAAGATACCCCCATTCATAGGTCATGATGATCACATGGTCTACAACCCTGCCGTGGAAGCCATAATCATGGGCCTCATAAAGCAGGCCTTCCTGTTCCGCGCTCGTTTTCGGGGCGATTGCCGTCGTGAGGATGAAACCTTCCTCATGCAGGCGCCGGCGCAGTTTTTCCAAAAAGCGGTTATAAGGCTCGCGGTCGGCAGGATAAAGATATTCCAAATCAACATCAAGGCCGTAATATCCTTTTGACATTAAAATTGAGAAAACATTTTCGATGAGCCGTTCCTGGATTTCTTTATCATTCAAGATCGCGTGGGCGATGTCGCTGTCGAAACTTCCGTTCGTGATGTTTGCGATCACCATCATCGGAGCGACGCGATAACTTCTCGCAAGCGCAATCAAACTTTCGTCATCGATTTCCTCCAAGCTCCCGTCCTCGCGCACGGGGTAGGCAAAGATGCTCAAATAGGTAAGTTCCGGAAGCATTCTTTCCAAAACCTCGTGTTCCGCTTCCAGATAAACATAGCCGTTAATTTCCGCTTCCCTCTTCTCGAAATCCTCATGGACGATCCGCAGCACATCGCCCGGATAAATCACCGAGGTGCTGGAAAGATCGTTCGCCTTATACAAAGCCTCCAAAGGGATTCCGAACCGGGCGGCGATTCCCGTCAATGTGTCTCCCCTCACCACCGTGTAGGTTTCGTTTTCCTTCCTGATGATGAGCGCTTCCCCAATCAAGAGCAAATTCGGATCCTGAAGACCGTTGTCTTCAATAATCCTGTCAATCGGTACCTGGTAGCGTTGTGAGATTTTATATAAATTTTCCCCGGGTCCGACGACATGAATCAGTATCACATAATCACCTCTTTATAATATATGCGCTGGATGCGGGGAAATGCCCAAGATTCATTGGTAATTTCATTGACAAAGAACCAGTCCTCTGCTATAATAGTTAGAGTTCGAACTATTATAGGAGGTGCCATGAAAAAGGATTTCAAAATTTCCGACTATCTCCACAGTTTATGCAAGGAAATGTACAGAATCATCGGCGCGAACATTTCCAAATACGGAATCACGCCCCAACAGGGAAGGATCATCCGCTTCCTTGCCTTGAACCAAGAAAATCCTGTTTATCAGAAAGATGTGGAAGCATTCTTAAACATCAGAAAATCTTCGGTCAGCAGCGCAATCAAGAACTTGGAAAAGAGCGGGCTGATAACAAGGAGCCATAATCCGGAGGACGGAAGATACAAAAGAATCAATCTCACCGCAGCTGGATTATCAATATATGAAGAAACAAGGAAAAACAGCCAATTGGTAGAAACCAAACTCCGCACAAATTTGGAGGACGCGGAAATTGAATTTTTGGAAAAGACATTCCAAAAATTGAAAAAGAATCTGGAAACTAGGAGGAAGAAATGCTAGCAAAAATCGGAAAATATACCAGGGGTTACCGCAAGGAATCCTTTCTCACCATTTTCTTCATTTTTCTGGAGGTCGCCTTCGAAATTGCGATTCCCTTCATGATTGCAAAAATCGTCGACGACGGCATCAAAGGGAACGACGGCGTCGGAAACCTGCAGGTAATCATCCTTTACGGAAGCCTGATGATTGTCTTTGCAATCCTGGCGCTTGTTTGCGGGGTGAGCGCGGGAAGAATGAGCGCGGTCGCCAGTTCCGGCTTCGGCACCAATCTCCGCCAAGCCATGTATTATAAAGTCCAGGATTACTCCTTCGAAAACATTGATAAATTCTCCACCGCTTCCCTGATCACAAGGATGACTACGGATGTGACGATGACCCAGCAATCCTACATGATGGTCATCCGCACTTTCGCGAGGGCGCCCATGATGATCGTCGGCGCGACCGTGATGGCGATTACCATCAATCCGAATCTGGCGGTCGTTTTCTTGGTCGCGGTGCCCGTCCTCGGCCTCTCACTGTTTTTCATCATCAAGAAAGCTTATCCCCTTTTCATGAAAATGTTTAAAAAATACGACAAGCTGAACGCTTCGGTCCAGGAAAACCTGATCGGAATCAGGGTTGTAAAAGCGTTCGTGAGGGAGGATTACGAAATCGACAAATTCAAAGATGCGGCTCATGATTTATACCTGAATTCCAAAAACGCGCAGAAAATCATGATTTTCGTGAACCCCGTCCTCCAGCTCACGATCAATGCCTGCATGCTCGCCATCGCCTGGTTCGGCGGGAGGCTCATCATTTCCGAAATGATGGAAACCGGGCAGCTCATGAGCTTCCTTTCCTATGTGATGCAGATACTCATGAATCTGATGATGATTTCCATGGTCATCGTCATGGTCACGATGGGCAGGGCAAGCCTGCAACGGATTTTCGAAGTTCTTGATGAGAAAATCGACCTCGCGAATCCGGAAAACCCGGTTACGGAAGTCTTCGACGGTTCGGTCGAATTCAAGAACGTTTATTTCAGCTATTCGAAAACATTGGACAATCCCGTCCTGAGAAACATCAATCTGAAAATAAAGCCCGGGGAAACCGTCGGCATCATCGGCGCCACCGGTTCCGCAAAAACCACCCTGGTGCAGCTCATCCCCCGCCTATACGACGCCACCGCGGGCGCGGTCCTGGTTGGGGGAGTCGATGTCCGCGATTATGATTTGAAAGTCCTCCGCAACAATGTCGCCATGGTTTTACAGAAAAACGTCCTCTTCAGCGGACCCATAGAAGAAAATCTCCGTTGGGGGGATGAAAATGCCTCGGAAGAAGAAATCATCAACGCAGCAAAAATCGCCCAGGCCCACGATTTCATCATGGAAGCACCCGGAAAATACCAACGCGACCTTGGCCAGGGGGGGGTGAATGTTTCCGGAGGCCAAAAACAGAGGCTCACGATTGCGAGGGCGCTCCTGAAAAAACCAAAAATCCTCATTTTGGACGACTCCACGAGCGCCGTCGATACAAAAACAGAAGCGCTAATCCGCGAAGCCCTGAAGAAAGAACTTCCCAACGTCACCAAGATCATCATCGCCCAAAGAATCTCCTCCGTCGAGGATGCGGACAAAATCATCGTTTTGGACGAAGGTGAAATCAACGGCATCGGCACTTCCGAAGAATTGCTCAGAACCAATAAAATCTATCAGGAAATTTACCATTCGCAACTTAAAGGAGGCCCGGAAAATGAACAGAAGAATCCAGCCTAGAAGAGCAAAAAATGCCGGCAAAACCTTGAAGCGTCTCCTTGCTTACCTTTTCAAATACCACAAAATCGAATTCGCTTTCGTTCTCTTTTCGATTCTTGTGAGTTCACTCGCAAACATCTTGGGAACCTACTTTATTTCCATTCTGATTGACGACTTCATAGAACCGAACATCGGGAAAGCGCATGTCAATTTCACACCGATGATCATCGGTTTCGCGATCATGGCTGGCATTTTCCTCATCGGCATCATCGCCGTTTACGTCACCAACCGCCTGATGATCAACGTCTCCCAGGGCGTCATGCTCAGGCTCAGGAACGAAGTGTTTGAGCACATGCAAAAGCTGCCAATCCGTTTCTTCGACACGCACACGCACGGGGAATTGATGAGCCGCTTCACGAACGACATCGACACCCTCAGGCAAATGCTTTCCCAAAGCCTGCCCCAACTCTTCACTTCTTCCGTAACCATCATCGGCATCTTCATCTCCATGCTTCTTCTGAGTCCGCTTTTGACGCTTTCTGTGATTGTCATGATTTTGGTCCTGACAGTCTCAGTAAGAAAATTGGGAGCGAAGAGTGCAAAAAACTTCATTAAACGCCAGCAGGCAATCGGGAAAATGAACGGCTACATTGAAGAGATGATTGAAGGCCAAAAAGTAGTGAAGGTCTTCTGCTATGAAGAGAAATCCAAAGCAAGATTTGACGAAATCAACGAGTACCTCCGTGACGCGAGTACGAAAGCCGACACCTACGCCAATATCATCATGCCCATCACCGGGAACGTCGGTTACTTCACCTACGCCCTGACCGCTGCGCTCGGCGGCATCGTTTCAATTTTTCAACTTTCCAGCCTCACTTTGGGCCAACTCGGCGCTTTTCTTGAATTCTCCAGAAGATTTGCCAGACCGATCACTTGGATTTCCCAGCAAGTCAACGCCATCCTCATGGCCCTTGCGGGGGCGGAAAGAATATTCGCCCTCCTCGACCAGGAACCGGATCCGGACGAAGGGGTCGTCACGCTCACGAACGCCGAGTTCAACGAAGCGGGAGAACTTTTGGAAACGGAAGGGAAAACGGGAGTCTGGGCCTGGAAGGAACCCCTGGCGGACGGAAGCTACCGCCTCACACAGGTAAAGGGGAACGTCGTTTTCGAAAACGTCTCCTTCGGGTATGATCCGGAAAAGAAGGTCCTGCATAATGTCAGCCTCTATGCCCGCCCCGGACAAAAAATTGCCTTGGTGGGCGCCACCGGAGCCGGGAAAACCACCATCACCAATCTCCTGAACCGCTTCTATGACATCAGCGAGGGCCGGATCACATATGACGGCATTGACATCAAGAGAATCAAAAAAGAGGACCTCCGCCGGTCGCTTTCCATGGTCCTGCAGGACACGCATCTCTTCACCGGGACCGTCAAAGACAATATCCGCTACGGACGCCTGGACGCGATCGATGAGGAAGTGATCGCGGCCGCGAAACTCGCGAATGCCCATTATTTCATCTCCCACCTGCCCCAGGGCTACGACACCCTCCTCACAAACGACGGGGAAAACCTCTCCCAAGGCCAGCGGCAGCTCCTCGCCATCGCCCGGGCCGCCGTCGCCGACCCGCCGGTACTGATTCTCGACGAAGCCACTTCCTCCATCGACACCAGAACCGAAAAACTGATTGAAAAAGGGATGGACAAATTGATGGAAGGAAGGACGGTTTTCGTCATCGCGCACCGGCTTTCGACGGTCCGCGACGCCGATGCCATCATGGTTATCGAAAACGGAGAAATCATTGAACGCGGGAACCACGAAACCTTGCTTGAAGAAGGCGGTAAATACTACCAGTTCTATACAGGAATGTTTGAACTGAGCTAGCAAAACAACCCTCAAATTGAGGGTTGTTTTTTGATTGCAATTAAAATTTCCCTGCCGGGAAAACCTTCCTCCAGTTCAAAAGGGATGTTTTCCGCTTCAAGGCGGGCTTTGATTATCAAAAATTCTTCCATCCCGCCCGCGTGCTGGGTGTAACAGGCAATGGTCATGACGCCACCAGTATTCAGAATCCCAAGGGCGCGAATGATCGCTTCCGCCGAATCATGATCCGAAGTTTTGATTTTCCTGTCGCTTCCCGGCAGAAAGCCCAAATTGAACATAATCGCATCGGCGTTCTTGACATGGTTTTTGATGTTCCGAAAATCTTCTTGAAGCAAATGAAGTTTCTTAAAACCCGCGGTTTTCTCGCCGGTCCTTTTGATTGCGAGGGGCTGGATGTCGAAGGCATAGACCTCGGAGAAATGCTTCAAAAGAAACAATGTGTCATGCCCGTTCCCGCAAGTCGCATCGACAGCGATTCTTCTTTCCGAAGATGTGAGAATCAATTCCTGCGCCCTTTGTACAATCCTCATGCCATCACCCTTTCAGTAATTCACGGAGCGCTTTCATACCATTATAGCACTTAATCCCTCATAACGGCAAATCTTTCTTATCAAAGATGAGGATGCCGAGCGCATAGGTAACGGCGCCTATCAAGAGCAATATCAGCAAACCACCCAAGAAACTACCGCCTTCTAAAATGGCATTCACATCAAAAAAGGAAATTATCGAAGTGTAATTGAAAAAGTTCATGGCGTCGATTCTGAGCGCTTCCGGAATGCTGTCTGAACCGAAGAGCCCGAGGATTGTAGAAACGAGGAAGAACATCGAAAGCCCGCCCCCGACTCCCATTGCATGTTTGCTTCTGTTGAACCAGGCAGAGGCAAGGAAACAGATGCCACCGATCGCGATCATTGCCGCGAGGGCACCGAACGTCAATTTCAAAAACCCTCCGAAAGAAATGGAAAGGTCGCCCTCGACCAAAAAAGTAGCCAGCATCCCGACGCCGCCGATTATGACAAACATCAGAATCAAAGAGCTGATCAGAAATACCATTTGCGTGAGAACAACTTTTCTTCGCTTCGTCGGGGTGGAAAGGACATAGGCCATCGAACCGCTGTCGACTTGGCCGGCAATCAAATTGTTCGCAGTCATGATTGTATAAACGATCGGAAGCAGGAGTCCGGCAATTTTGTAAAAGATGCTACCAATGACCAAATGGTTGATGTTTAATTCTCCCAATTCCTGTAGGGACTCGCCGACTTTTTCAGGCATCGAGGATAGGAGGCTATCCGTAACTTCTGCTTTTGCTTCCTCATGGGTCATGTCATTGTTCACATAGGATATGTATTGCAATAAACCCGACTGGATGACGGTGATAACTTTTAATTCCGTAAACCCGTAATTATCCAACATCTCTTCCATCGTCTCAAACCCAAGCTCCGCAAGCATTTCTTTCTGCTCTTCGCTTTCTTCATTGAGCAGATTCTGATAAAAGACACTTTCAATGAACAAGCGCGCGATTGTCTGCAAATCCTCTTCTGCCAATTCATTTTTTTCTTCATACAAATCTAGGATGCTTTTCGAAATCGACACAATCGCGGCCCGCACTTCCTCGTTCATCTCTTCTTCAATGTTGCTCAGTATAATATCAATAACAAGATCGCATTTGAATTCATGCATTTGACCTTCTTCCACAGTTTGGCTCTCATAAGCGGTGAGGACATAGTCCGCGATGGCCGCAGCTTGTTCTTTTTGGCCCTCCGGGGCTTCATTATATATGGCTTGGATGGCTGCTGCCTTTGCATCAGGAACGTATGGGTTCATTTTTAAAAGATCGTAAGCTTTAATCGAACCAGTTGTTAAGTTATAAACCTG
>LFRY01000089.1:0-4531 GCA_001512995.1 Acholeplasmatales bacterium DTU067 | reverse complement strand
TCGATGAAAGTTTCTTTGAGCGAATCACGAATTTCATTAGCTTGAAGATTTCCCAAAACCATCACAATCGTCCCCAGCATGAAAGCAGTGAGGAGCGTGACCAAGAGCCAGGCATAGCCGTTGGCTTTCAGCGATTGTTTGAATAAAGGTTTACTGATCATCCTCTGCCCCCTCTTCAAATTGATCAAATTTCTCTTTGAAATATTTCTCTAAACTATATTTGTTTTCGGAAATGAATTTTATCCTGTGTTCCGAAAGATCCCTGATCAGCTTCCCCGTATCATTTACATCAATTTTTATAATTACCTGGTTTTGGTCATCTTTTATTCTAATGAATTCATAGGGAAGCTTCCTGAAACTTTCGAAATCATCCTTTTCAAGAAACTCAATTTTGTATTCCCTCTTTTTCGGGTTCCTAATATCTTCCATGACGGCAATGTCAATGATTCTTCCGTCCTTAATCAAAGCGACGCGGTCGCAGAGCTCTTCCAATTCCTGAAAGATGTTGCTGCTGATGAAGATTGTTTTTCCTTTTGCCTTTTCTCTTTCCAAAATGTCCAGGAAATGTTTCCTCATCAAAGGATCGAGTCCCGTCGTCGGTTCATCCAAAATCAAAATTTCCGAATCGTTCATCAAAGCTGCGATTACGGCCGTTTTCTGTTTCATCCCCTTGCTCATTTTCCTAGGATTGGCGGAAAGATCTATTTGCAATATTTTCACCAATTCATCCGCGAAACTTAAATCCTTCAGCTTCCAAAACTCTGCCTGCGAACTTATGAAAGCATGGCCTGTGGACAAATCCGGAAAAGCAATTTCGCCGGGAATGTAACCGATGAAGTTCTTGGTTTCAGTGGCGTCGCTGTAAGCGTCCAGTCCCCTGATTTCTATGTCGCCCGCGCTGGGTTTGATGAAACCCATGATCTGGCGGATCGTCGTCGTTTTGCCTGCCCCGTTCGGCCCCACAAAACCAAAGATCTCTCCCTTTTTTATCTCAAAGCCGAGGTCAAACACTCCGCGTTCATGTCCGTAGTCCTTCGTAACTTCATTTAACCTGATATCAGCCATGGGACACCCCTTTGAATTCTACATCATCAAGATAGTATTGCATGAAATATTCTTCCAAAGTAAGTTTTTCATGCGAAAACAAACGGACATTGTAATCTTTTAAAATGCTTAAAAATTCATTGATGTTTCTGTCGTTCACCTGAATGTATAAGGTGTCTCCTTCCTGTCTCTCACAAATCCAAATGCTATTATCTTCCAAACGAGCCCGCAATTCATTGGCTTCGCCACTGCTTCCAAAGGTGATTTTGTATAACTTATCCTCGGCATATTTGAGTTTGCTCATGGGAAACTCATCCACGATGTATCCGTTTTTAATAATTGAAACCCTGTCGCAGAGCGTTTCCACTTCCGAAAAGATATGCGTGGAAAGAAGAATCGTTTTCCCTCTCCTTCTCTCCTTCTTAAGCAATTGCATGAACGCTTCCTGCATCACCGGATCAAGCCCCGAAGTCGGCTCATCCAAAATCAATATCTCCGGATCATGCATCAAAGCAACAACAATCGCCAGTTTTCTTTTGTTTCCGAAACTCATCCTTTTTGTGTCGCCGCTCGGATCGAGCTCAAAAAGTTCAATCAATTTTTCCACTCGCGAATCATCACGAACTTTCCTCATTTTTTTCATCATATCGATGAATTCATAACCGGTGATTCCCTGAGGGAGGGAAATCTCTCCCGGTATGTAGCCCACGCGATCCAGAATCTCGCTGTAATGCTTAAAGGAATCGAGTCCGAAGATCCGTGCCTTCCCGCTGTCCGGTTTTGAAAAGCCAATCAGATGCCTGATCGCGGTCGTCTTCCCTGCCCCGTTCGGACCCAAAAAACCATAGGCTTCGCCCTTTTTGATTTTGAAACTGATTCCGAAGACGCCGCGTTTGAACCCATAATCCTTGGTCAGGTTTTCGACTTCAATTATACCCATATGACCTCCTCTCTCTTCTGCATGCACATAGTATACAAACAATTGTTTTGATTTTCCATAAAACCCAAAAAAAATAAATGCAATTTCAAAAGGCTTTTGATGTACCAAAATTATACTTTCCCTTTTTTAAACAAAACTTAAACGCCCCATTAAGAACGCAAATTCCTCATGTTATTTAAGAATTGCAATCCAAGAAAAAACAAGGGAGAATTGTCCTGTCAATAAAATCGAAAACAACACAAGAACCAAACCATCAATTATCATCTTCGCCATTATTATAGCTAATGCTCGGATGCGTTTTATGATTAATTATATTAATTAATGAATATGAAAAGATGCTTAACAATAAGGTATAAATTGCGATAATTTAAGATCAAAACCTTCTCCGGACATTGACACAAAGAAAAACATCGGCATAAAGGCAAAGGTTCCAAAAAACAAATAATGAAAATCCTAAAACCATTCAGTTTAAAATGTTTTCCGATATTACAAAAATACTTTAACCCCATTTTTGAAGGATGGTAAGGTTTTATGTTTTAATTGCTTACAAAACCAAAATATAAATATCAAACAGGTAGGAAATACATAAACAAGAATTCTTTGTAATGATATAAAAAAGTAAGTTATGTTATTCCTGATTCATATTCCGTTTTTTTTATAGCATCATATTTTGAACTAAGAAAATGACCAAATGCACAAAAAATGCCACCTTTTTAAGTGGCTTGAATAAATTCAATATGGCGCCCCGAAAGGGATTCGAACCCCTGACCTGCGGTTTAGGAAACCGATGCTCTATCCAGCTGAGCTATCGGGGCCAATGGCGTCCTGAGAGGGATTCGAACCCCCGACCGACGGCTTAGAAGGCCGTTGCTCTATCCAGCTGAGCTATCAGGACAAGCAGAAGAGCATATATATTATACATCATTTCTCCATTTTTGTAAAGCCAGAAAATTTTTATTTTATAATAAAAAAATATGAGAAAACCTCATATTTGCGTCAGCCATTTGAAACGATTGTACCTTGCGATCGCTTCCAGATCCACATAATCGTCAAGGCCTTTTAAATGCGTGTAAATCTTTTCGATTTCCGAAATCGGAAAAGGGAATTTAATGAAGAAATCGGCTCCTTGGGAAAAGCATTCCTGAATGTATTTATAATTATAATTCCGGGCAGTGATGATGATTTTTAAATGGTGGTTGTTGGGATTCGACCTGATGATTTTAAGTAAATCAAGCCCGCAGATTCTGTTTGAACCCAAGTCAAGAATTACTAGTTTATATTTTTTGTTCTTAATTTTCTTTAAAGCAAGCAGAACATCGCAAACAAGTTCTGTCTCAAACAGATCGCTTTTATAATCCGCGGCCAATTCCTCGCATCCTCTTCTCAAAACAAACAAAACCTTATCCATATTTCCTCCTTGCAATTTTATTATTATCCGCAGAGGATTTTTTATTCTTTTGAATATAAACGAAGAAACCTTTCATATAATGAACTAGAAAGAAGGTGAAGAATGCTTGTAATATTGGACCCCGGCCACGGAGGTTGGGATCCCGGGGGCGGAACAAACGAGCTTTGGAAAGAAAAAGATCTGAACTTAAAAATATCGCAGTATCAGAACCGGCGCTTCCGGGATTTGGGAATCCCCTCCAGATTGTCTCGGGAAGGGGACGAAACGCTCACTCCCCAGGAAAGGGTCGCCAGAATCAATTCCATGCTCACTGATAATACGATTTTGATATCGAATCACATCAATGTCAGTGGCAGCAAGGGCGCAGAAGTGATTTATTCAATTGATAATTCCCCGCTCCTTGCGCAGATGATTGCGGAAGAGATAAGGAAGACGGGGCAGACCATCAGGAATGTCTATACGAGAACAAATGCCATGGGCCAGGATTATTATTTCATCCTCCGGGATACGTTTGCGGACGAATCGGTTTTGATCGAATACGGGTTTGCGGATAACATCGACGACAAGCAGAGGTTATATTACAATTGGCAGGCGCTGGCGGAAGCAGTCGTGAGAGCAGTCGCTAATTATCTGGAATTTCCTTATTCCATGCCCTTCTACACCATCCATGTGGTCCGGCCGGGCGAATCGCTTTATACAATCGCGCGGGATTATAACATCACCTTCGACAAACTCATCCGCGACAACGGCCTTACCTCCGACGAACTCGCGGTCGGCCAGGAACTATTCATATATCTTTGATGAAAAAAGCCTTTTTCCTGCTCGCCTTTATTTTCCTCATCGGCTCTGCCTTTTTCCTCAATCCTGCCGCATTCATGGCGGACATCGTTGCGACTCTGGAAGTTTGGCTTTTCAAAGTCTATCCTTCAATCTTTACCTTTTATATTCTGGCAGCCCTCTTAATCAACACGAAACTGATCAACGCGATCATTCATCTTTTCCGGGCTTTGTTTAAACATTTGCGTTTTAAAAGCGAAAATTCCCTGCGATTATTCATCACGAGCATCTTCGTCGGGAACCCAGCAAGCGCCTCGCTCATATGCGAGGCTTTAAAAAGAGAGGAGATGGGAAAAGACGAA
>LFRY01000090.1:242-3274 GCA_001512995.1 Acholeplasmatales bacterium DTU067 | reverse complement strand
CTTCAACCTGTAACTGTCACCATCCAGATTTAAGACTTCGCATTTATGTACTATACGGTCCAGTTAATTTATATGCAGTGTTTTTCGAGGTGGAAACCTCGAAATTCCCTTATATCAAGGCCTTTTTTACACCTGCTATTTTGCCCTTGTTATCAATACCACCGTCTCCACATGGGGGGTGTTAGGAAAAAGGTCAATCGGAACGATTTTTTCTATTTCATAAATCCCCCTTAAATGATTGAGGTTCTTGGCTAGCGTTGCCGGGTTACAGGAAACGTAGATGGATTTTTTAATTTTTGATTTTTTAAGATGATTCAAAACGGACGCATCCATGCCCTTCCGAGGAGGATCAGTTATCAATAAATCAGGCACGAAACCTTCCTTTTCGAAAGCATGCAAAAGGGGAAGAATCTCTCCAGCATGGAATGTGGCGTTTTTGATTCCGTTCAGGGAAGCAAATTCCCATGCGTCCTTGATGTTTTCCGGATTGTTGTCAACCCCTCTTAGTTCCCCGGCTTGATCGGCAAGGAAGAGTCCGATGCTGCCGATGCCGGCATAAAGATCCAAGACTTTTTCGTTTCCCGTCAAATTGGCCTGTTTTTTTATCTCTTTGTAGAGAACCAGGGCCTGATCGGTATTGAGTTGAAAGAAGGCCGCTGGCGAGATTAAGAAATCCAAATGACCGAGCTTGCCCTTTATTTTCTTTTCCCCCGCCAGGTTGACCACTTCCCCGGAAATGATTTCGAAAGAACGCGGATCGGAATTGATTGCATAATTCACCGATTTTACATATTTAATCTCCATCGCTTCCTTCAGGGCTTTCAGCACCTTCCCGTCCTTTTCAAAAAGCACTCCCGTCACCTGCGCTTCTTCCGTTTCTTCAAAGCCGCGGATCACGAGATGGCGGAGGGAACCCTGGCGGAAACGGGGATTGTAGACGGAGATGTTTTTTCGGGTCAATAATTCAAGAACGTCTTTCAGGACGCTCGCGACGATTCTGTTTTCTTGCGGGAACTCATCCAAATGGACCAGGCGATTGCTTCCCTGCTTATAGAGTCCGGCGACGACTTTTTCGCCGTCATGGCGGACGGGAAGCTGGGTTTTGTTGCGGTAGCCCCAGGTTTTTTCAGCGCCGATCATGTCGGAAAAAACACCATCTTCCAAATCTTTTTGGTAATAGCGTCTGAATGCTTCCTTAAGCATTTTTTTCTTTTCCTTGAGCTGTTCAGAGTAGGATAAGATCTGGAGCGGGCAGCCACAGTCAAGCAAAACGGGATGGGAGGGCTTGATCCTGTGCGGGGATCTCCTTTTGATTCTGACGATTTCTCCGACTGCATGGCCCTCCATTCTCTGGACAATTTTCACTTCAACTTCCTCGCCCGGAAGCGCCCCTTGTACAAACACCGCGAGACGCCGGAAATAGCCGATGCCCTCGCCGTTGATGCCGATTCTTTTGATTGTGATTAATATTACGTCATTTACTTTTAAAACCATGTTATTCCTGCTTTCGTACTCATTCATTATACTCCCATTTATTGAGTCTTGCAATCCTTATACGAAAAAGCCGCCCGCAGGCAGCTCTTTCGGAAGAATCGCTCTTCAAGAAATAATCCAGGTTTGCAATCGTATACCCTTCGTTCCTGATGCCATCGATGATTTTGCCCAAAGCCCGGCAATTGTCTTCCGAAACCGTGTGGAGAAGAATGATTGCCCCGTTGTGGAGGTTATCCATCACGCTTCTATAGGCATAATCTTCCCCTTGCTGTTTGTCGGTGAGCCAATCCTTGTAAGCAAGCGACCAAAAAAATGTTTTGTATCCGAGTTTCTGGACCCGGAGCAGGCTTTGCTTGTTGAACTGGCCCGAAGGCGGGCGGAAGAGTTTGGGAAGGGGACTGAACGCAAGCCCCTCGTAAGCTGCTTCCACTTTCCGGAGCTCATCCTCCAATTCTTCTTCCGAAAGCTTCGTGATGTCCTTATGGCTCCAGGTATGGTTTCCGACCAGGTGTCCCCTCCAGATAATTTCCATGAGGAGTTCGCTTTCCCGCTCAATGAAATCCCCTGTTACGAAAAATGTGCTTTTTACATTTTTTTCATCCAGAACATCGAGGATTTTCATAAGCCCGCCGTTGTCATAACCGGCATCGAAAGTAAGAAAGACGATTTTTTCATCTTTCGGTCCGACATAATAGGACGAAGTCCCCTCGATCTCCTGCGCATAGATGCCGATGTCGGGCTGCTGGTGGTCGGAGTTTCTTTTAAAACCCCAGCCGTAACTTCCGGCACGTACGGAAGGAAGAGAGATTGAAACCAGCATGAATACGATAAGTAAAATTTTTTTCATCGAAAACCTCCTTATGTATTCATGCTTATTTTCTGCAAACAATCGCTTCTTTTAACTGAAAAAAATTGCCATGATAATTTAAAATCAAGCCCGAAATGATGATGTAATTCGCAAAATAAAGCACCAAGAATCCATAAGAGAGAACGGACACGATCGTATAGCCGACTCCGAATCTGTTCATTAAATTGATTGCCAGCACAAAAAGCCCTAAAAGGAGATAGAGGAGGAGCGTGCTGAAAACTGCGCCTTTATATGCGGCTTTGAATGTCATTTTTACCGGCGGCGCATACATGTAAAGCAACAAAACCGTGCTAAAGATAATTAGGATTTCCAATAAAAACTGTAGGAACCTGGCCAAGAAAATGTATTCCTTCTGAATGTATTTCAGAATCAACCTATTGGAAAAAATGATCAGACTCGCTTCCAAAAGAATCACCGAAATCAGCATCATGAACATCAAAAAAGCGCTGAGGCGATTCCAAAAACCGCTTCTTTTTTTGACCTTTAAATATATGAAATCCGCCATTCTGTTGTAAGCGTTGATTGTTTTTGAAGCTCCCCAAAAAAAGTTGAAAGCAACCACGACGGAAAAACCGCTGAGTGAGAGTTGGGGAAGAGCTTTGGCAAGCGTTTCGGAAAAATTTTCCGAAAAGATGTTTATCACCTGCGGTATCAAAAAGGTTTCCAGTTC
>LFRY01000090.1:0-195 GCA_001512995.1 Acholeplasmatales bacterium DTU067 | reverse complement strand
GGCGGCGCTGTTTCTTGGTATCTGATAATAGCTGTTATAGCGGTTGTAAAAATTAATTGCCTTCCGGAAAAATCTGATGATGCGCATTTCCTCACCGCTCATATTTTTTGTATACAAGCGGTTTATATGCGGGGTTAATAAAAAAAGAACAATTGCCAAGCAATTGTTCAAATCACATCAAAGGCGAGAAAGCCC
>LFRY01000083.1 GCA_001512995.1 Acholeplasmatales bacterium DTU067 | reverse complement strand
GAAAAAATAACCAAGGAAGAAGCCTTGAAAATCGTTCCCCATTTAAACCCGGATGCCTTCATCAGCGCCACATTCTGCCCGACGGATGGGCATCTGAATCCTTTCAGGATGACGGACGCTTATTTCAGAAAAGCAAAACAATTGGGCGCGGAATTCTCTTTCCACGAAGAAGTGCTGGGCATTGATAATAAAAATGATCATTATTTGGTGCGGACCGACCGCAGGGTGATCGAAACCGAGAATCTGATCAACGCCGCCGGTCCCCAAGCCGGAGTGATCGGGGAAATGGTGGGGCTCAAGCTTCCCGTCCATGCCGAGCGCCATGAGATTTTGGTCACGGAGCCCGCGGAAAGGATGCAGGGGCCGATGGTGATGTCCTTCGGAAAGAATCTTTATTGCCAGCAGGTTCCCCATGGCGGCTTCATCATGGGAAGGAGCACTCCCGGCGAACCCCCAAGTTTTAATATTTCTTCCAGCTGGCAGTTCTTGGACGAAATGGCGAAAACCATCTGTGAGATCCTGCCCCCGCTCGGGAAACTCCGCGTCACGCGGCAATGGGCGGGATCCTACATCATGACACCGGACCGCCAGCCGATCATCGGAAAAACCAAACTGCCGGGTTTTTATCTTGCGATCGGTTTCAGCGGGCACGGTTTCATGTTTGCGCCGATGACGGGGCTCTTGCTTGCGGAAATCATCCTCGGCGAGGAACCCTCGCTTCCGGTTGATGGGCTCGGTCTGGAGCGTTTTGAAAGCGGAAAGATTTCCGCATATGAAAAATCCGTTGTATGAGAAAGGA
>LFRY01000013.1 GCA_001512995.1 Acholeplasmatales bacterium DTU067 | reverse complement strand
AAATCCTCTTGGGCGCGCCATTTTGAAATTTACTTGAAACAAATAAATTAGCATTTAATAAAAGAGCCAATCGCGGCTCTTTTGTTTTTTATAAACATTTCTCAAAATTTTGACCTAGGTCAAAGCATCTTGCCAATAATTTGCTATAATGGAAGTATCTTAGGATAAAATATGGGAGGAAAGGATAGAACGTGGCTAAATTTAACGAATTGAAAGAAAGATATTTTGATAAACTTGTACAATATGTTCCGATAGTTGCGGGAGTTCATGGAGGGCATCATCCCGAATTCCATGAGGTTCATGGTTTGTTTAAAAGGATTCATGAGAAAGTTTCGGAAACCGGGTCCTCAAAACCGGACTTAAAGGATGAATTCCTTAAATTGCGTGCGATCACCGATAATTATAAAATTCCCGGGGATGTCTGCGAGACCTATGAAGCGGTTTATAAGATGCTCGAAGAACTTGACAAAGCCTATTTCGGTTGATGAAGGGAGGACTTGATGCAGAGATTTATCTTAAGGAAGAAGAATCAGATTGCTTTAATATGTTTGGCTCTGATCCTCATCGGCTTTGTTTCGAAATTTGGTTTTAAGAATCATATCATCTTTAGTTGGGCCTTGGGAATCGCTTCCTTTCTGGGGGTGCTTCCGATTGCGATTCAAGCATATCAGGCGTTGAGAATAAAAGTCGTGAGCATTGACGTTTTGGTCACCATCGCCGTTGTTGGGGCCTTCATTATCAGGAATTATGAAGAAGCAGCGATTGTCACATTCCTATTTTTGTTCGGCGCTTTTTTGGAACAGCGGACCTTAAGCAAGACCAGATCCGCAATCAAGGAACTCACGGAAATGGCCCCGGAAACCGCGTTGAAGTTGATTGCTGGCGCATTTGAGGAGGTGGACGTTGAGGAAGTCGAAGTAGGGGATGTGTTGCTTGTAAAAACGGGGGCGAAGGTTCCCGTGGACGGCGTTGTCCAAGCGGGCGAAGGCCATGCGAACGAAGCGAGCATCACCGGGGAAGCTGTTCCGGTTGAAAAAGTCCCCGGCTCAAAGGTATATGCGGGGACGATTTTGGAAAACGGAACGCTGCGGATGGTTGCGGAAAGGGTGGGGGAAGACACCACTTTCGGGAAGATCATTGAGCTTGTTGAAGAGGCGCAGGATTCAAAATCTGCGGCGGAGAGGTTCATCGATAGGTTTGCGAAATACTATACTCCCGCCGTGCTGATGCTTGCCGCGCTTGTCTGGCTCATAACCAGGGATCTTCCGCTTGCAATCACGATTTTGGTTCTGGGCTGCCCCGGAGCACTGGTCATCGGCGTGCCGGTGTCCAATGTGGCGGGCATCGGGAACGGAGCCAGGAACGGGGTTTTATTGAAGGGAAGCGAGGTCATCGGCGACTTCAGCAAGGTCGACACCTTCATCTTCGATAAAACCGGAACGCTCACCGTCGGGAAGCCCGAAGTGGTTGACATGGAGTTATACGGCGAGAAACAAGATTTGGGTTATCTTGCCGCCGTCGAGAGCGAATCCGACCATCCGCTTGCGAAGGCGATCGTGAAGCATCTTGGGAAAACGGAGTCCCATGTTGTCGGAAACTCGGATGTCATCAAGGGCGAAGGAATCATCGCCGAAGTGGACGGGGAAAGGGTCGCCGTCGGAAATCTGTCCCTCATGGAAAGGGAAAACGTGAGTTTGTTCGAGAAAGTTATGGAAGACATCGCCCGCTTTGAGAAGCAGGGAAATTCGCTCGTCCTTTTCGCGGTATCCGGAAAACTGCAAGCATTGCTTGGCATCCGGGATCGGGTGCGCCCGGGCGTTAAGGAAGATTTGCAAAGATTGAAAAATTTGGGCGCCAAGAATTTAATCCTGCTTTCGGGAGACAATCAAGGAACCGTTGATTTGGTCGCCGGGGAACTGGGGTTGACGGAAGCCAGGGGCAACATGCTTCCGGAAGACAAGGCCGCCTATGTTTCGGAATTGCAGAAGCAAGGAAGGATTGTTGCCTTTGTCGGGGACGGCGTGAATGACAGCCCCTCCCTTGCCTTAGCAAATATCGGCATCGCCATGGGCGGGGGCACGGACGTTGCCATCGAAACCTCGGACGTCGTGCTGATGAATTCGGACTTCAGGCGCCTTCCCCATGCTCTGGGTCTAGCAAAAGCGTCGGCGAGGAATATGCGCCAAAACATCTTCATTGCCGTGGGGGTGGTCATTTTTCTTCTCGCCGGTTTGCTTTTTGGGGAATGGATGAACATGTCAATCGGAATGTTGGTTCATGAAGCGAGCATTTTGGCCGTCATTCTTAACGGCATGAGACTTCTGGGTTATAAATTAAGAAAATGAAAAGGAGGAAAACATGAAAAAAGCAACGATCCAATTGGAAACTTTGGCCTGCCCGTCCTGCCTGCAGAAAATCGAAAAAGCGGTGAAGGCTCTGGACGGGGTGGACAAGGAAAGCGTAAGAGTTTTGTTTAATGCCAGCAAGGTGAAATTAGACTTTGATGGCGAACGGATTGGCATCGAGAAAATCGAAAAGGCCATCTCCTCTATCGGATATGAAGTGAAAAAATCGCTGGTTAAAGATTGATGAAAAAACTGTTCGAAAGAACGGTTTTTTTTTATATTGTTTTTTCATAATCAAATTGTTATAATTTAGTTATACAAAACAGCTGTTACAGAAAGGTTAGGAAATGGTCAAAAAAAATGCAATCCTGTTTCTGATTATTTTTTTGTTTTTGTTGCTTGCGGGATGCGAGCAACCCGAAAAGTTTGAGCT
>LFRY01000048.1 GCA_001512995.1 Acholeplasmatales bacterium DTU067 | reverse complement strand
TATTTAGAAATGAAATAATCATAATATAACTTAATATGAAATTATCATAATATACTCATACAGACTTTGTTTGCAGCCTTTTTTTATTGTTATTTTGCTATTATTATGCTAAAATCTAAAAAGGGGTGAGAAGAATGGATTATAGAAAATGGTATGATAAGGGTATCAGGACTTCTTTGCTTGGTTTCGGGGCGATGCGGTTGAAAACCATTGACGGAGAAATCGACGAAGAAAAGGCACTGAAGCTCTTTGATTATGCTTATCATAACGGAGTGAATTACTTTGATACAGCGATGCCCTATACCGATGGTAAGAATGAAGCTTTTGTCGGGAAGGCGTTGAAAGGATATCCCCGGGATTCTTTTTACCTCGCAACGAAACTTACCTTGAGATTGTTTGAAACAAGGAAAGAAGTTGAAGAGCTGATTGACAAGCAACTCGAAATCTTGCAGACTGATTATATCGACATGTATTTATTGCATGCGATGAATAGAGAGCGGCTTCAGAGAGTTAGGGAATGGGATATCATTGATTTGGTTAAAAAGTGGAAAGCCGCAGGGAAGATCAGATACATTGGTTTTTCTTTCCATGACGATTATGATACCTTTAAAGAACTCCTGGATTTATACGATTGGGATTTTGTCCAAATTCAGCTCAATTA
>LFRY01000045.1:78958-79235 GCA_001512995.1 Acholeplasmatales bacterium DTU067 | reverse complement strand
GATATCTTCTTACAGTTCAGTCGATTTCCTCAGAAGGATGATAAGACACTTCGGTTATGTCAAGAATCGTTCAGACGGATAACGGTCATTCAGTTATTTCAAGGAAACAGAGAGAGTGCATCCGTTTGACAGAGAGTGTGAAAGGCTTGGAATCGTTCATAAGACAATCAAGCCAAGAACTCCGAGGCATAACGGCAAAGTGGAAAGAAGCCATCGAGCCGACAATGAACGTTTTATAGCTACGAAGACCTTCAAAAACAAGGCCAAAGATATCTCT